>JBBSWR010000032.1:0-4529 GCA_038046185.1 Nanobdellota archaeon | reverse complement strand
TCTGTAACTACCCTATAATGGTATAAAACGAAAGGTTTATATACTACCCCTTATACTCAATGTTGTATTTGTACTTACTACACAATAGCAAAATATACTAAAGAGTGGGGGAAAATGAAGAAAGAAATTTCGGTTTTCGGCGGATTGTTTCTTATTTTTAGTATTTTGATGAGCACTGCAGCTTACGCGAGCTCAAGCTCGAGTTTTGATGTTTCTATTGATAGGGTTAGGGTAAACGGGCAGGTTGTTTCCGAATCAAGGAGCAATTTTGTGGCTGATGCCGATGTTTTCTCAGTTATTGTTGATTCCACTACAGTTGAAACACTGGAAAGAGGACATGTTGAAGTGAGTTTGAGGGGGAGACAGTCTGGAAATGTTGTTTCTGACGCTACTACCACGTTTGATTTTGGAAAGAATCAAACTTTTACATCTGCTTTGACATTAAGATTGCTCAATGGATTGACAAGGGAAAATGATTACGATTTAACGGTTAAAATAGCTGATTCAAGGGGAAGGTCAGAGCAGAAAACATATGAAGTGAAAACGAGACAGGCAACTTCGGGGAGAGCGCTTGATGTTTCTATTGACAGGGTAAAAGTCAACGGGCAGGTTGTTGCGCAGTCTTCAACAAATTTTGTTGATGAGAGTAATACTTTTGATATTCTAACTGAGTTTACGGCGCTTGAGAATCTGAATAATGTGCACGTCGAAATTGTGTTAACAGATTTAAACAGCGGAAATGTGGTTGCGGATGCTTCACCTAATTTTAATCTTGCAAGTAATTTGGCAACTTCGAAACTGCTTAGAGTTGAGCTTTTGAACGGAATGAAAAACAGCAATTCATTGGAATTGGCTGTAAAGCTGATAGATGCAGATGGAAATTCAATAAGCAAGGCTTATGGCCTGAGAATGAGGAATGGAAATGCTGATTCATTGGGCAATAATTTGGATATTTCAGTTAACAGTGTTGAAGTCGAGAATAATGATATAGTAGAGGGCAGGACAAACTTTATAGCTTTAAGCGCGAAAAAAGATTTGAGCTTAACGGTAAAATTCACGCCGCGTGAAGATCTCAGGCAGGCGCATATCGACGCTGTTATGACTTTTGAAAACGGCGATTCAGTTTCGGACACAGCATTAACTTTTGACGCTCTGAAAGGCCAGGAAACTACAAAAACTTTCAAGCTTTTAATGATTAACAGCAAATTTGCACAGGGTAATTTTGATTTGAAGCTCAGTTTTGTGGACGAGGACGGAAATACTCTGGAAAAAAATTACCAGGTGAAGATTACGCCCCAGAAAAATCCGTTTGCTGCAAGCTTGATTTCATTGAGCCCGGAAGATGGTGTTCAGGCAGGCAAATCACTCGGAGTCTCAATTAATTTAAGGAATACTGGAGTTCAGCCTCTTGAAGGAATCGTTTTAAAAGTAAGCATACCGGAACTTGATGTTTCATCTTTAAGATTCATAGACCAATTTAAGGACGGACAGACTGCTGATTTTGTATTAAAAATTCCTGAAAATGCGGCTGCCGGAACTTACACTTTAAAGACTGAAATCAAATCTCAGTTAAGCGGAAACACAGAAACAAGGGAAATTCCAGTTACTGTCGTTGGGAAGAGTGTGCAGGCTCCAGTTAATCAGCTTGCTGTAAGCGTGCCTTTCTTTGAGCAGAATTTAAATAACGACGGAAGCGAGGTTGTATATCCCATAACTTTGAGAAATAATGGAATGCAGTCAAATGCTTATACATTATTGCTTACCGGAAATGATAATGTTAATTTGAGGCTGGGCGAGTCAAATGTATTTATAATTGGGGCATCTGAGTCAAAGACTGTTAATGTCTACGCTTCTTCAACCGGAAAATCAACCGGAAAACAAACGTTTTTTGCTGACATTAAAAGCGGAGACAAACTTTTGAATCAGGTTGTTTTGAGGGCGAATATAACCACTGCAACAGGGCTTGGGTATTTTTCAGGTTTTAAATCAGCGCTGATGATTATATTAATAGTCGCAGCAATTTTGCTTGCAGGAATCGGATTGTTTTTCGGATTTGCCAAAAACATGCAGCCCGGAAATAATCAAGCTGAAGAATCAAACAACCTGGCTGACGAAATTCCCGACACTGCAGAAGGGGAAGCTTATTATTAGATTTTATTTTGATTTCTTTATACTAATTTTTAATTATTTTTATTATTTTCTTCAATTTTCATTTAAACTTTTTAATTTTTTCATAAGGGGAACAGCACAGTCGCTCTCTCTATGTTTTTGATAGTTCCCACACTTCCGAATGTATGGGGAAGTTAGCGGAATTTATTCCGCTTCACCTTCTTGCTGTAATTTTTTATTGAGCAATTATAAACTAAATTTCAAAACAACAACTTTTAAATAACTACCTAATTATTCTTTTATTATAGGGGGCGTCGTATAAAGGAGCAATCCGTACAGCCTGGCATTATCTTCGGCTCCAGTCATCTTGGACATGGAAAAATGAGTCTTCAAAGACGATGAATTGAAGAAACCGAAGAATTAGGGTTCGAATCCCTACGTCCCCATATTTTATTAAACCTGTCTAAATGCTTTTGATTCATTGGCTGGATTTCTTCAAAGAATCTTTTAACTTCAGACTGCCTTGATAAATAAAATTGCCAGTTAATTCCTGCACCACCTTTTGAATGGCAGTATCCTTTTATTTCTGTGGGATTAAAGTTAAGTTCTATTAGTGCTATTCTTAGAGACGAAATCAAAGGAACAGAACCAAGCTTGAACTCTATTTGAGCATAATCATCATATTTTCTGTAAATACAACCATCGGTATCAAACATTCCACGTATGAAATATTTTAACAATTTTTCTTGGAATATCCATTCCGGCATTGAAACTCCACTTCGAATTTTGTTCCCTAATCTCATTCCAGCTTCTAATAAATACCTACCTACGTAAATAGAACCATTATTGAGCATTAAGGTATGGGCAGCATCAAATGAATAGAATTTATATGGGCAGAAATGTTTTTCAAAAAGGGATTTTACATAATTTAGGTATTGTCTTTCTAACTTATTGAAAACCACAGTCATGCAAAATTTATTTCTCCGGACAGAATATAAGCCACCATCTCCCAATACAATTCCCATTATTTCAGCTAATTCTGCTGTATGTTTAACTTCGATAGAATTAATTTTGTAATTCTTCATTTCTGAGCGGGTTACATCCGCTTCTTTGTAGGCACCTACAATACCTCCGAAAACCCTTCCTATATTTACACGAGTTTGTTTTTGAATATCTATGACGGAACAATTAGGGTTATTTTGAATAAATGCTATAACCTCTCTTTTTTGCTCTATTACACTTCTTCTAGTGAGATTTTTGGAGAATATCACACTAGCATCTTCATAAGCGTCTTTCATGTTTTTATAAATTCTTTCAACTTTGATATTAGTATCTCGCTTTATGTCTAGATAGGTGCAAGTAGGGTTTGTTTGAATATAATCCCTTACAATCTTTCTTTTTTCATCTAGTTTCAAATTATCTATCATATTAACCAACCTCCAAAGTTTTTTATTTTTACAAAGACTTTGGAGTCTTATGAAAAAGAGAATGTTAAGCGAAACTGCGTAAAAGGTTTTTGTGTTGAAGACCAAAAGACTTAATTTGGCAGTTTTGCGTATTCTCTTTTTCAGAATTAGTTGAATTCGTCCTTTATATATCTTGGGTGAAGATGTCCAGTGCTGTTATGAGAATTATTTAACTGAATTTCAATAATTTTAAATACAAGGATTATTCTTTAGGTTGGATGAATGTAAAAAATTTCCTGAAGCCAACTTTCCTTAAAGCAATAATATTTTTGTTTGTAGGTGTAGTATACCTTTATTTTGCCAAGGAAAGTGTGTCCGCTGCAGGCCTTTCATTTGCATTTTTTTACACTGCATACGGGTTTCCGTTCCAATACCTAATTACCGGAGATGTTGGTAAAATATCCAGCATTGTGAGGGAATTGTTTCTTGGAAACTATTTCGGCGAATATGGAAATTTTTTATTCAATCCAGTTGCTTTTGCGTTAGACATAATTTTAATTTATTTGTTCTCATGCTTTATGGGAGTTCTTTTCGAGAAGATGAAAGCCAGTAATAAAAAATAATCAGAAAGATATTCTGTCTCCGATTTCCGTGCGTGTATTTTTTATGGTATTGTTGGGAAGCTCGATAACATACTTTGATTTTTTCTTCGGCGTGTAGAATGTAAACGGCTTGAAATTTTCTTTTAATTCTACCACAACTTTTTCTTTATTGAGAAACAAAACATCTATAGGGTAAAAAACAAAAACCATGTGCAGAGGAACAATTTTTTCGTGATTAAATTCGAAAATTAAGGATGTATCCGATTTTTTTGAGAACATCAGCCCAATAAACTTTGATAGGGCGGTATCACACAATCTTATCTTATTCCCTAATATGCTGTTTCTCGACGTATTTCTTATCTGCATTTTAATTTTAAATTTAGTAAATTCGAAAAGTTTAAATATCATTTGA
>JBBSWR010000031.1:3950-9242 GCA_038046185.1 Nanobdellota archaeon | reverse complement strand
CTGATTTTTGCAATTGCTATTTTTACAATCGCCCTTCTCGCCCAGGGCGGCGTGCATTAGAAAAATTATTTTATCCTTCTTTGATACTATTTAGAACTAAAATAAATTTTATTTACTTTTCTGCACAGGCTCTCTGTACCCTTTGGCCATCCTGTCCAGTTTATTTACATTTTCAGTCAACGTCGGAAGAACTTTCTGGAATACTTTCTCCATTGCTTTTATTTCAGTTCCGACATCAAGAATATTCTGGTCATAGGATGTAATTTTTCCCACAAGGCTCTTGGTCAGGGAATCAATGCTCAGCCTCAAGTCAATCAGCTGCTGCTCGACTTTTGCAATCCTGTCCTCGCTTCGGTCTTTCCATTCAATAACCCTGCGCATGTCGCCGGCAAACTCCTGCCATTTTTCTTCTATAATCGCTTCTGTTATTTCCTGTATCCTCTCGTCATCCATGGTCATCGGGTTTGAAATTTCATGCGGTGGCTGGAAATTCTGCGGCTGAGGCTGCTGTTGGGTATAAGGCTGCTCATAGTCGCTTTGCCCATAGTCGGACATTCCAGTTTCCTGCCTAGGATTTTCAAAATTTCCGCTTAGGCTTCCCTGGTTGATGGCATCAGAAATTTGCGTGGTCGTGTATCCCTGGCTCTGCAGAAGCTGTGTAATTTGGCCGTTGGTGTAGCCCTGCTGTTTCATCATGACTACTTGCTCCACGGGCGAGCTTGGCGCCTGGGGCTCAGGATCCGGCGGCGGCAAGGAAAGATCTAAAGGTTCTTCTTTTTTTTTCTTGCCCAAAGTAAATAAAGCCATTATACACCTCTCTTTTTTGATTGTACTTTAAATAAATGTATTTAAAGCTTTCCATATCATATAATTATTCTATCTATTTCCTCAATTTTTTCAAAAATTTTGTCTTTAGTAATCAGGGTCATATTATTTTCCTTTGCTTGACTGGCTATAATTAAGTCAGCAAGGCCTATAACTATTCCCTTTTTTTCATATTTATTCTTAAATTCCGCGAGTATCTGGGCTGTAAAGCTTGAAGCCCGGAGGCAATTGAATTTATTTATAAAATCAATCATAACTTGCCGGTTCTTTATATTTTTGTCAAACAATCCAAAATAAAACTCAAAGTAGTTTATGAAGGAAATAGATGGCGGCTGAAAATGTTTCTTTATAATTTCATCCAACTTAGCTATAACATCTTTATTTTTTCTTTGAATTTCAATTAAGACAGAAGTATCCAATAGAATGGTCATTTTATTTTGCGAAACCCGTACTCTTTTCTTAAATTCCTTACAGTTTCCAGCATCCCGTCAGCTTCCTCATCGCTTAGGATCTTTGGCCCCCTTAATATTTCATCCCAAACACCCTTACTCTTATCTTTGTAATCTTCAACCATTTTTTTAAATAGTTTCCCCATATTCATCTTGTTGCGCGCAGCTATGCTCTTGAACTCATGCCAGGCGTCTTCGTCAACATCTTTTATTGTTTTCACAGTGGGCATTGCAATCACCTAATAAGTAATAAAAGTAATACTAGTATTTAAATATTACTCTTTCTTAGCCTTTTCTCTTTTATCAAGAACTTCATCTATAATTCCTTCAATCTCGTTCTGGCTTACAAATTTGACCGGATTCCATAAATTAATGTATTTCTCAAGGACTTTGACTTCCTCTTTTCGCGCAACGGACTGCAGCTCCCTTATCACAAGCATTAATTTGTCCCTCACTTCCTGCATTTCTTTCCTCATCTCGCTTATGTCAGAATTTATTGTCTTTAGCTCCGCAGAATAATGCTTGTTCTTGGCTATTACATTCTCCTCAGTTGCCTGAAAAAATCTTCTTAGGTTTGTAATTCCCTCTTCAAGAAGCTTAAGCCTTCTGCTCAGGGAATTTATGTCCCCCGTGACTCCGCTTAAATCCGGCCCCTGTGGCAGCGGAGATTTTCCAAATCCCAGAATTCCCTGCTTTTTAGGCGGTGGCGGCAGCTGCTGTTCTTCTTCAAGTGGCATTTTATCCTCTTTTTTGATAATATTTTATAACTGGGTATATAAAGTTTATTTTTTGTATTTTGTGGCAGTTGTCAATTTTCCCTTTTTCTTTAATTCTTTGAATTGCTTTTCAGCTGTGGACAATAATTCTTTTGTTATTCCTTTTGGGACATCAATCTTATAATTTTCCCTTAATTCATTCAAAAAATCATAAAGCAGCAATGGAAAGGCAGCCATTCCGATTTTTGCCTGGCTTGACATTTCACTTAAGATGACATTCCAGTTTATGTTGAACCTTTTTATTAATTCAGCTGCATCGTCACGGTCTTTTTCCCTTTCCGTGCAGCCTTTCATCATCAGGATGTCTTCCGGGCTTGCTGTCTTCACGATAAAATTTCCAAACTCATGAACTTCTCTTAATCTTTCAATTGTAGCTCCATGAATCCTAAAGCCTATAACCTCATTTAAAAAAAGGTCAAATCTTGTTTCTTTTCCCTCCATCACTATTGGCTTGCTCGTATCTTCATCTTCTCTGAAAATTCCCTTGATATTTTTCCTTTCATTAAATCCGCTGTCAAAAAGTATTTTTTTGACCGATTCTAAATCCCCTTTCTTCAGGAAAACCAAATCCACATCTTTGGTTGAATTTTTTGCCCGGTAAAACATCATTGCAGAGCCGCCTATGGCAATACATTCTACTTTGTTCTTCAGCTGGCTTCCTATTATCTTGAATAGGCCGATTTGCTCTTCTAAATTAATCATTCTTTATACGCCTCCAGATCCGCTTTGTTAAAAGGCAGATAAACATTCCATTTTTTTTCTATATTCTTTAAATCTTTTGTTCTTGCGTTTTTTACTATGAATTTGCTGTCTATTCTGCTTTTTAACAATGATTTTCTTGTCCTTTCATCCATCCTTCTTATTCTTATTATTATTCTTGCCGCATCATACAAAGCGCCTATTTTCCTTCCAACATTTTCCTTTTTTGCAGTTTCACTCAGCAAAGCCCAGTCTGTAATTTTGTTGAAAAGGCTTAATGAAGAAAGCACTGTCCTAAAATCGCCAGTCTGAACAGCTTTTACAATCATCTCCTCTGCTGTTGGCTTGTGATCATGGATTCTGTTGGCATATGGGGGATAGATTTTGATTTTGGAGTTTTGGTTTAGGAATTCGTAAAGCCCGGGGTAGCCGGTTTTCTTGGCGCCAAAAGGGGATATCCTGTACATTCTTATCTTCCTTTTTCCGTAAATGGTTTCCACGAAGCCTTTTTTTCTGAGATTCCCTACGTAGTTGACGGCAGTCCTCCTGCCGACATCCAGGTTTTTTGCTATGCTTTCCACTGTCTGCAGCCCTTCCAGTTTCTTTGCCAGTTCATGAATTTCCATTTATATCACTTTATTTTTGATATTTTAATGATGTAAAAGAACTAATATATAAAGATTGCTATTTTAGATATGCAATTTGATAATTATTGTCTCTCTCTATTGTTCAAAAAGTCTAGACCTTCTTCCGCTTTTCTTTCTTCCCTTACCAAACAAATCATCTAATAAGGTATCATAACCTCCAAAAGCCAACTCCTCGCCACTTAATGATGCCAATCTGCCGGCAAGCTGGTCGCTTAATCTGGATGTCGGCGTTTCCACTCCCGTTCGGCGGCGAGTTGCGCCGGCGTTCCCTGGATGGCACTACCCATACTGAAATGAATGGTTGAATCAGAGTAGGCAGCTAATCTCGCGGCCTGTTTGTCATCTGAACCGGGAACCGCGGATTCGCCATTTAGCGCCCGATAGTCGGCCGCCCGAGCAGCAATCTCTTCGGCCTCATTAACAGTTCTAGTTATTTTTGCCGGAGGGGGCGGAGTAAGATTTACTGGCGGCTCAAAGTGAACCTTAATCTTTTTTATAACTGCCCATCTACCCCCCGTTAACTGCATCGTGCCGGGCGCATCCATGATGACAAGATATCCACGATAAGGTGGATCATAATAACTGCATAATGGGAAAAGGTACTCTCTATGATTGCCGGTTGACCTTGTGTGTGCATGTGGATTTTCTGCTGGATCAGTTATAAAAACTTCGGCAGTATCAGCACCTGGGAATATGGTTATGAGCTTGTAAAGCATCATTCGAGAATTTACTGGCTTGAGGTTATCTAATTTAATCTCCCCCTTTAAAGTGGGCATCTCGAAGTAAAGCGGAGTGCCTGTAGCCGTAGTTGCCCTAGGTGGGGATGTTGGAGTTCCTGACGGTGGAGTTGCTGCCCCCCTAGGCGTTTGCGGAGTTAAATCGTGCGGATGAGAGGGGGGTAATGGAGTGCCTGGCGGAATAGATTCTGCTGCTGGCGGAGCTACTGCTCCAGATTTTGGAAGAGTACAAGTTACTCCGACCAGACTTATATTCCCTTTGGCTACTAAAGTGTAGCGGCCTGATTCACTTGCAACTGCCTGCATCCGAGCCGATTGGTGGAGTTTTTCAAACTTGGGTCGTTGCGGCACGTAGTCGAAGCCGTCGAACATGAATCTAAAGACATCCGACGTACTCGAAAACCCGAAAATTGATGACTTAAGTGGTGCAACCCATGTGTCCGAGCCATTGCCAGCATCCACGAGCAGCCATTGGGTAGCCGCCTCGTCTTCCTTGAACCAGTAGCTAGTCCCGGAGTAGTCCGCGACGCTGGTCTCCAGCTTGTCGCTCCGGGCGAACTTAGGTACAATTCCATGCTCTGTTAGGTTTCTCCGTAACTGATCAATATTATTGTGAGTATAATATTGTGTGACCTCATCAACAATTATCTGTTCCTTATTGCCTGCATGCGCAGCCGCAGGAATACCGGGTACAGACGCCCAGGCAGCAACATGCACTTTAGTGGTAGTCTTACCCTCCTCAATTGAATTAATTGACTTCCAAAGCGCATCGGCAGGTGCAGCACCTTTGTATTCGCTATCTAATTTGGATTCGATTTTATATGTCTTATATTCTGGTTTAATATTAACAGCTCCCGCTGTCTGACCGGCAATTTCCTGACACGCGTCTAAGACCACCTCTTTAGATGGCTGGACTTCCATTCCCATTATGACTCTAGTTGCTTCTTGGGCATCCTTTTCCGGAATGCCTATCCTGATTTCGCTCTCAAAAGGCTGAGTTACGGTAAATAGCATGACTAACACATTTCCACTCTCAGCCCCGCTTTTTTCGATTTTTGGGGTATTTCCTATCAGGGCAGCTAAGACCTCTGCCATTTTCTCAATGAGTACTTCTGTAATTCGGTCTACTTGTTGTTGTAATTGAGCTGTGGGTGTTGCT
>JBBSWR010000031.1:0-3850 GCA_038046185.1 Nanobdellota archaeon | reverse complement strand
GTGTTGCTCCTGCTCCACGCGCTGTTGCTCCAGATGTTGGCGGAATCGGAAGTGGTGCAGCAGCTGGAGGACTACCTCCCGTCGGAGGCGGTGGAGTAGGCAGTGGAGGAATGGGTATTCTTCTTCTTGGCCTAATACTGACCCCCGGTAAGGGTGTTGCAGGAATTACAGGAACTATAGGTGGCTGAATAGGTATATTTGTTTCACCTGCCACATAAATCTTAATCTTTTTGATGTCGATTCTTTCATATGTTCCGGTGCCTGACTCGTATTTTGGATATCGCTCGCCTGTTTTTGGATTTATTGCCAGTTCTTTTATATTGGCCCCAGGACTTACAGCGAAGAAAGAAATTTTATACTCGCCAGGTTCGGTTATTCCAATTTCATCAAACATGAATTTTGCTTCATCATGCTTTGCAGCAACCGATATAATCTTTTTCTTCTGCTGGTTTACATAACACGCAACCTTGAAAGGCCCTTTTCCTTCCTTGACTCTTGTGTGAACACTATAAGGCGCATCGAGCACAATGCTGGATTTTTTCTTTGCCTCGCTTGTTACATCAATCCATTTAGAAGAACCTTCGGATTGTATCTCTTTGCTTACATACAGTTCCTGCAACTGCGTCATTGAAGCTTTTTGCCTCTTCAATGCTTCAAGCAATGCCTTTATGCGCTGCAAATGCCGCAGCTGCCTGACAAGGTTCATGAAAAGCCCAGAATCTGTCTTGTCTCCATAAAACATCTTCCTCTCATCACTGAAAACTTTCTTAAGCTTCTGGCCCTGCTTGTCTTTTATGTCATGCCATCTTGTTGCCCATCCCTTTGCGAGCCATCTCTCAAGCTCCTTGGCATGGGTTAATGTGCTTATTGTTGCCTCTATTTTTTCTTCCTCTCTAGTCCATACATAATATTGGATTATTTGCCTTCTTATTCTAACCACTAAACCAGGCTGGCCTCTGAATTGCTCCAGAACAGCACGGGATCTGGCAGATAATTGGGCCGGGGGCACACGGTTGCGGTCATTTGCGTTTAATAATTGGGAAATTCGGCCTTGTTTGTCCCCAATTAATATTGAAAAGGAATATTCAAGCCCGCTAAATATTCGTCCATAGAAATCCGGAATACCAATGGGCATTTCAAGCTCAGGCCTTCCTTGGATTTCGGCACCTTCTCCGTTTTGATAAAAGTCTGCTCTTCCTAATGTTAACTCCCTTCCTTCGCCCGTGGTTCTTTTTAATGGGTCTATATTTCTAACGCCTTGACCTATTCCAAGTCTTGCATTGTATTCTTCCTGTACATACTCCTCAATCCTCTTAAGCCTGCCATACCAGTAATCTAGTTTACCATACCATTCCTTCTGTGTTTCCCTTGAAGTGAATTCTATAACTCTGCCGGTAAACTTTTCTCTTTGGAATGAAAACAAAGGTATTTGGCTTCTTCCAATAAGCCCATCTTCCACTTTCATCAGTTCCAGCAAATCTTTTTCTAATCCACGCTCAAATTTCAATACGTCTGTTACCTCTTTATGCTGACTCATCAAATCTTGATATTCTGGCCTGTCTGGATCAAGATAGAAAACAGGATCAGAAATTTTCTTGTGATATAAATCCAGATAATCTGCATTTTCTTCCAATGCTTCTTTTTCTTGTATTACTGTTCTGATTTTCCTGATTGCTTCAAGTTTTTTTGCTATCCACTCAGAAACTTCCCTTATTAAATCATCAATGTTTTCTTCTACTTCTTTTTCTTGAGTGGTTGGCTCAGTTCCACCTCTGTCTCGCGGTTTTCTTTTCTTCCATAATTTATGGCCGCCCCATCCTAATGGAATCAGCAGTAACAACAATAGCCAGGGCAAATATTTTGCCCAATTGCTGCCTGTTCCCGTTGTTCCGGTAGTGGTTGTGGTAGTAGTTGTAGTCGTAGTAGTTTTCTCAGTGATTTTCACAGTTTCTTTCGGAGTTTTAGTTTCAGTTACAGTGTCTGTTATTTTTGTAGTATCAACTTTCCCAAACAAATTGTTTCCCCAGTCAGAAACACCCCCCAAGCCCGGAGTTGTAAACTGAGGTATTCCGATTGTTCCGAAATTATTGCCCCAGTCCTTGAAGAAATTCCCGAATCCAAATCCCGACGCATCAGGAGCGCCTATTGTCCCGAATTGCGGCGCGGTTAATGTATTAAATAATCCCTGTACTAGTCCGATTGTTAATAGTGTCAATAACAATGCAAGTATAAATCTCCAGAATCCATTCTTGATTCCTTTCAGCAGCCACCAATACAAAGCAAATAACAATACATAGAAAATCCAGTGAATGAAAGGAAGCAGGGCAACAGCAGATACGTCGGCTAAAACAAGCAGGAATGCCGTCATTAATCCAAGCAATATCACAATCACCTGCTCGGGCCTTTTGATTTCTTTGAATGCATAGCGAGCGCCCATCATGTATATGGCTATAAATAAAAATGAAAAGAAGAAAAAGTCAATTGCTTTCGCATACGGCTGATATTGCTGGCCTGCAAAGAAATTATTTACCTGAACCAAGCCACCCCTCAGGCTGTCAAATGCAGCATCTGTAACGGGTCTTGCATAAGCCATATTTGGGAGAATAGTTAATAGTAATATTAGTGTTAAAATTCCAATGCCGACGTGGCGTGCGTAAAAATTCCAACGTGGGTGAGAACTGAGTGCAGAAGATTTTTCAGTTACGGAGTTCTGAAAAATCTTTTGCGAATAGGATTTGCCAGACAAATCCGTGTTCGAACCCCTTGTTGTTGGAATTTTCATATTAGCAATTTTCTTTAACATTTTGTTTAAAATCTTTGAGTGCAATTTTTTATTATCTCTGCGAATTTCTCTTCGCCGAAAAGCACAGTGCCTTTTTTTAAAATCTGCAAACTCTCGGAATCTTTTCTTCTCAGCAAATCTGTAAACTCTTCTTCAGTTTTAGTAATTACATCCATGTTAGGAATAGTTAAATTGAGAACTGTAACATTATCAACTATCAGAAGCAGATTTTTTTTGTCAGAAATCGCAGCTTTTGCCTGCCTGAACTGCTCAGTATTCATTGAAATTTTATCATCAGAATACAGCAAAACAATTTCAGCTATGTGAACTGCGATTTTATTTTCAAAATTTATAGAATAAAACAGCCCGGTTCCAAGCTTTTCTCCTTTTACAATATCCTGCTTTTCAAGCTTTTTAAGAATATTGAAAACGCCGGCAGCGCTGAAATCAAGGCGCTGCGCCATATTTCTTATCGTCAGCCTTTCAGTGAAATTTCTAACTAGAAAACTAAGTACACTGAATTCATTATCCGATAACGATAGCATGTCCTTTTTTAATAAACAACTATTTATTTTTAGTGTATAGATATACTTTATTTATTATACTCTATTTGTTTTTTATAGTTAATAATTCTTTTTTTAAAGTTTTTTGTTAATTTTTATTAAGTATTTAATCAATTTTCAAGTTTTTAAACTGAATTTTAATGATTGGATAAACATTTATTAAGAACTTATGTTCAGTATTTTTAAATCTTTCGTTTTATAATCCAGAAATTAAATCAAAATCTTTAAATAGTAGCATTTTAAGAATACAAGCGAGGTGTTTATTATGTGCGGAACATGTCATGATGGAGTCTGCTCGAAATGTATGGGCGGAAAGCTGATAGTGGTCGGTGCAATAGTGATTGCTAACCAGTATTGGTCAATAGTAGGATGGTGGTATTTGCTGGGAGCCTTGCTGGTTTTAAAGGGAGTTGTAAAGTTAGCAATGCCTGGCGGCTGCGGCCACTGCGCGACAGAAGTGAAGAAAGGCAAGAAGTAAGCTTGCTTTTTTATTTTTTCATTAATT
>JBBSWR010000030.1:0-15119 GCA_038046185.1 Nanobdellota archaeon | reverse complement strand
ACCCCTGATAGTGTTATATGTATATTAGTTGGCTAAGTAGTATAAATAGTTATCGATGGGCTGAACTGGATTTATGAGAATAAATTATTTATTGAATTCAACAAAAACCTTTAAATAATACCAACACAGCAAACCCTTCATGGAAGAAGAGGTTTCAAGCGATAAAAGCACAATAGGCACTTCTGGAATGCCTCAGATGGTGATTGCGGCTGAGGCGGCCAGGGCAACCACCAGAATAAACAAGATGGTGATGCAGGGCTTCAAGTCCTTTGCGAAGCATACTGAAATAATTTTTGGGCCGAAATTTAACTGCGTTCTTGGGCCAAACGGCGCGGGAAAAAGCAATGTTTTGGATTCTTTGTGCTTTGTCTTAGGCAAATCATCATCAAGGGATTTAAGGGCGGAAAAATCCGCCAATCTGATTTACAATGGCGGCAAGGCAAAAAAACCTGCAAAGCACGGGGAAGTCAGCATTTATTTTGACAACTCAGGCAGGATTTTTCCGACAGAAGAGAATGAAGTAAAAATAACCAGAATAGTAAAGGAAACCGGGCAGTCAATCTACAAGATAAATGATAAAGTGATGACCAGGCAGCAGGTAACCGGGCTTCTTTCGCTTGCAAAGATAGATCCGGACGGCTATAATATAATTCTTCAGGGCGACATCACGAGGTTCGTGGAGATGCATCCGGAAGAAAGGAGAATGCTTATAGAAGATATCGCTGGCATTTCCTTATACGAAGAAAAAAAACACAAGGCAATTCTTGAGCTCGATAAAGTTGAGCAGCATTTGAGGGAGACTGACCTTATTCTGACAGAAAGGCACACTTATCTCAAGGAATTAAAGAAAGACAGAGACCAGGCGCTGAAATACAAAGAGATGAATGATACCATAAAAATGAACAAGGCTTCTTACCTGAAAATCCAGATTGACAGAAGAGAAGCTGACAAAAAATCAATACAGGAAAGAATTGACGCAGGCAACAGTGATTTAACAATTTTAAGAGAAAAAATCAGCAAGCTCAAATCTGAGAACGAAGAAAAAAAGAGGCAGATTGGGGCAATTTCAAAAGAGATTGAAGAAAAAGGAGAAACCGAGCAATTAAAACTAAACAAGGAAGTTGAGACTTTAAAAATAGAATTGACCAAGAATAATTCAAGAATTGAAACATTAAAAAATGAGCTAGGCAAAATAAAGCAGAGAAGAAACGACCTGAAATCAAGCATTGAAGATACAGAAAAAAGAATTGAGCAGTTAGGCAATGAAAAGAAAGATTATGAAGCGCAAATTAATTTAAAGGCAAAAGACCGGGAAGTGATTAACAGCAAAATAATGAAGTTCAAAGAAAAAAATAATCTTGACAATGTTGCCGGCACAGAAAAAAAAGTCGAGGAGATTGACAAAAAGGCCGATGAGCTTCAAAAGGAAATTACTTCTTTGAGGGAAAACCAGCATAATTTCATAAGGGAGAAAGACAGGATAAACCATGAGATAAGCGGCATAGAAGACAGGATAAAAAAAGTCATTGATGTAGAGAAAGAGAACAAGCAGCAGCTCGACGCATTAAAAGACAAGAGGCAGCTTTTCAAGACAATGACTCTTGAGCTGAACAAAAGCCTTGATGAAGATTCGTCGCTTGCAATACAGCTTTCAGAATCACGGAGAAAACTGAACGGCGTAAGCGAAGAAGTCGCAAAGCTCCGCGCAAAGGACATAACAATAAAGGAATTTAACAGGGGAGATTTGGCAGTCAAGAAAATTCTTGAGCTGAAGAATAAAAAGGCAGGCATTTACGGGACAGTTGCGGACCTGGGGAATGTAAGCTCGAAATATGCGCTTGCGCTTGAAGTTGCTGCCGGCGGCAGGATAAAAAGCATCGTTGTTGAGAATGACAAGCTGGCTGCCGAACTGATTGATTATCTGAAGGAGAACAGATTGGGCTCTGCAACATTTCTTCCTTTGAATAAAGTTTTCGGGAAGGATACAAGCGACGAGGCAAAAAAGCTTCTCGGCGGAAAGGGAGTCCATGACTTGGCAATCAATTTAGTTTCCTATGATGCAAAATTCAGAAAAATTTTTTCATATGTTTTTTCCGACACTTTAATTATTGACAATATTCATGTCGCAACGCGCCTTGGAATCGGAAAGGCGAAGTTCGTTACTCTTGACGGCGATGTGGCAGAAACGAGCGGAGCGATGCACGGCGGCTTCCGGGACAGGAAAAAAGAGGCATTTGGGTTCAAGGAAAGGGAAGTTGCGGAAAGCCTTGAGCAGAGCGAGGGCAAGCTGCAGGAGCTTGCAAATTTAATTGATGTGCTTGAAAGAAGAAGAACGGAAAACGAGTCAAAAATAACCGAATTAAGGGAGAAGAAAGCAGTGCTTGAAGGAGAGATAATCAAATCCGAGACTTCAATGCATCTCGAAGCGAGCGACACAGATGTTTCAAGGAAGCAGCAGAAAGAGCTTGAGGCAAAGGGAAAGGAGATTGACAGTGAAATTAACAAAATTAACAGCAAGATTTCTGATTCAAACCGCGAGATGACCAATCTTAAAATTGAAAAGCAGAAGCTCAGAGGGATAATCGCGCAGCTTAATGACCCGACTTTGCTTGCCGAGCTTAACACTTTCGAGCAGAAATTCAAGGAGCTTACGGAAGATATAATTAAGCTGAGCTCTGAAATAAAAAATATTGATGCGCAGATAATAAATATATTCCTGCCTGAAAAAGACAAGACCGAGAAAATATTAAAGGGAATGGACAAGGATGAGGAAGGATTTAATTTTGAGTTTATAAGGCTGCAGGAATCAATGTCGCAGAAAGAGATTCTTCTGAAAGAAAAAGAAAAGCTTGCCCAGGAATTTTATACAAAATTCAAGAGCCTTTTCACAAAACAGGGCAAGATAAACGAGGAAGTGCAGAAAAATGAGCTTGCCGTTGACAAAATAATCGAGGAAAGCAGGCAGGTTGAGATAAAAGTTAATTTTCACTCATTAAAAAATGCGGAGGCTTCTGCCAATTTGGCTGCATTAAACCAGGATTTTGCGCAGTATGAAGGCGTAAAGCTTGATTTGGAAAAAACTGAAGAGCATCTCAAAAGTGAAATTTCCAAATTTGAGAGAATGATGATAGACATCGGCTCCGTTAACATGAGGGCGCTTGAAGTTTATGACGAGGCGGAAAAGCAGTATAATGATTTCCTCCAGAAGAAAGACACTCTAGGAAAAGAAAAGGAAGATGTAATGGCTATGATGAACGAGATTGAGGGAAAGAAAAAAGAACTGTTCATGAAGACATTTGAAGTGGTTAATAACAATTTTAGGAATTTCTTTACCATGCTCACGACAAAAGGGGCGGATGCCACTCTTGTCATTGAGAATGAGGAAAATCCGTTTGAAGGCGGCGTTCGTGTCAATGTCAAAATCAGCGGAAGCAAGTTCCTCGACATCCGCGGCCTTTCCGGCGGGGAAAAAACAATGACGGCGCTTGCATTTATTTTTGCAATACAGGAGAATGAGCCTGCCTCATTTTACGTGCTTGATGAAGTTGATGCAGCTCTTGACAAGCACAACAGCGAAAGATTGGCAAAGTTAATAAGAAAATATTCCGACAAAGCCCAGTACATAATGATATCCCACAATGACAACGTGATTTCAACAGCGGACATTCTTTACGGAGTTTCAATGAACGAGGACGGGATTTCCCAGGTTGTGAGTTTGAAGATATGAATCAAAGATTTCTGTATTTCTCATAAAAATTTGAGTATATTCCCACATAGAGTATGTGGCCGAGCTCCATTGCAAAAATTCCCCATATTGCAAACATCTCCATTTTCAGAAAAATTGCCGCTAAAACCAGCATAAAAATAAATACAGCAGCGCCTGAATCAATTTTTATCTTTTCCTTAAGAAATATTATTTTGCTCTTTGAATTTTCCCTGTTTAACAATAATGCATATTTTATCACGGTGCCGACGAACAGGACAAAATAGGTTACGAGCCAGAATTTTTGCTTATTTTCATTGGTGAGCCCGGTTATATAAAACAGCCCAATCAACAGCAGGGCTATGGTAAAATCATAGAGGTATTCTGTGATTTTTCTGCTTTCCAGCCCGCTCTTGGCAAGGAACAAGTATCCCCACCAAAAATAGAACATAGTTATTGAGCTTGCAGCGAGCATTGCAATTTCCAGCGGGCTGCTGATTTTGGACGCCGTTATTAAAATAATTGCTAGGCCAACAGCAAAAATACAGTTTGCCAATGATTCCTGCGTTCCTGCCCAGTCGCTTGGTTTTTTCATTGCGGCTCCTTTTTATATTATTTTTTGTAATTCCATTCATATTTAAAAATATTTTTTCTTATTTCACCGAAGAAAATCCTGTACAGTTCCCAACCTATTAGTCCTAATCCGGTTTTTATCCTTCCTTTTTTGTACCGCCTCATGGAGAAGCAAAGCCTTACAGTCCTGAGCATCCTGAAGTTTCCAACCTTTCCGCACCTTCTGACATAGTCTGCGTCCTCGCCCAGCCTGACATTCCAGTCAAAACCCCTGACTTTTTTGTGCAGCCATTTCCTGCAGAATATGCCGCTGCCTACAGCATGCGGATAATAAAATTGTGTTGAAAAAAGCAGCAGATTGTACATACCAAGAAAAATATGATCCAGTAACCTATTTGTGTCCGGATAAATGTAAACTCCTGTGATGTCAAGTTTTCTTGATTTCATTTCATTCAGTCCATTTTCCAAGAATTTTTCTCCTATAATTGCGTCAGCGTCCATAAAAAGCAATATATCCCCTTTTGCGGCTTTTGCCCCATTGTTTCTGCCAACAGCAGGTATTCCGCCTTTTATTACTTTGCATCCATACTTTTTTGCTATTTTTCTTGTATTGTCTTTTGAATCAGCATCTGCAATAATTATTTCATAATTTTTGTAGGTCTGCTTTTTAATGCTGTTCAACAATCTTGGCAGGCACTTTTCTTCATTGAGCGCCGGAATCACAATACTTAACATGGCTTAAAGTGGAGGGATATTGCTTATAAATATAGTTGGTTTTGGCAAAGATCGTTGGTTTTGATAGCGAAAGTTTTATATACCCTATTTACTTTTTGCTATTTGGGAGTGGTATTAAATGGGTTTGAGAAAAGATTTTTTGGCGCACAAGAACAAGACTATGGAGTCTTTTAATTTAGTTAGTGCCGACATTTTAAACATAAACCTGAATCTTGTCAACCTAAGGACAATGCTTGCTTCTATCGAGGACAGAATTTCTGATTTCAACAGCAAAATACAAAACCTGAATGATGCTCTGGACAAATGTGGCGCTGATATAACCCTTCAAAGGTCAAACGAAACAGTTGTCACATCAACTATAAATGATATAAATGATTCAATAAGCGAAATAAATGAAAGCCTGAAATCGCATGAAAACACTTTGTCAGGCAGGCTTAATTCTTTTGAAGAAAGTTTGGATGATTTTGCATCAGGCAACAGGGCTGTTTCGCAAAAAGTTGCTTCAAACACAAATTCACTGAATAAAATTCTTCCAAGCTCTAAATCACAATCAGCTAAAATAAGAAAGATGAATTCTGCTTTGAAAGAATCCCGGGACAATATTAAAAAAGTCAGGAGCCTGATAAGCAAAAACTTAAGGTCAATTAAAAGGGCTGATGCAGAGTTTGAAGCAAAGCTTAGAAGCCAGAGAAGAAGGATGGCGCAGCTTAACAGGAAAATTGAATTGGCATCCGTAAGGAAAGTTTCTGCTAAAAGAGCTTCACGAAAAGCTGCAAGAAAAGCAGCTTCTAAAACTCCGGCAAGAAAAGTCATAACAAAGAAAATAACTCCGAGGAAGACAGTAACAACAATCAAAACTCCAAAGAGGACAATAACAAAAACTGTTACTCGCAAGAAAACAGTCACAAAGAGAGTAACTCCGAAAAGAAAGGAAGTCTATGAAGTTATAAAGGAAAAAAATCCTTTGATTTGAAAATCTGAATTAAGATGATTTTATGAATATTGATGATTTCTTGGGATTGGGGCTAATAGATCATAGCCAGGATGAAGTAATGGAATTATACTGGCATAAGCCCAGTATAGATTCGCCGGACCTTATAATAAAAAGAGTTGTATATGTGCATGACAGAGTTGGACACGGAGTTCCCGTTGATCCAAGCTGTGGAGAACGAGGCTTTCTTCTTTGCTATTATTTAAGACTAATTCGAGAGCTTCGTGAAGAGTATAGGGAAGGAAATGTTAAACCGCCATTTATTGAAGTATGTCCAACAAAAGAGAGAAATGGTGTTCCAAATAATAATAGAGTACAAATTCCACTTAGCTATATTCCGAGGCGACCAATTATATTAAAGCCTGCTTGATTTTATTTCTTATTGAATATAAAAAATGTTCTGAATGATTTTTTGTTATATTATTTGATTAAAAATTATGTTATGATTTACTAAAATAAAGGTAGTATATCTCAACGTTACCCTTATTAACTTGCAAATTACTTTAGATTACTATGCAGAATGGGCCCTTTATCTACGAGACATCAAACAACAGATTGCAGCGATATATTGCCGTTTCCATACTGGCATTTGTTATTATAGCCGGAATTATAATAGCGGTCTTTAATATCCGCCTGGCTCAGGAATATCCGTTAGCGACGCCATGGTATAGCCGCTACGTGCCTGATCTAGTTCATGATATTACTCCCCTAAAACTGTTCATTTTCTGCATGCTCAGCACCATGATATTTTTTCAAATACCTGCAGAGCTGGCATTTTACTTCGGCGTCAATGAAGGAAACTCAATGGTATTTTTTATCTTTGTGGCAGTTGCTGGTTCTATGGCCGGCCATGCCATTAGTTACTTAGTCGGCTTGAAACTCAGCAATCAGATTAGGTATCTGCTCTCTGCAAAAACATTTTTTAGCGTGCGGCGCAAGGTAAACCGCTGGGGCGGGTATGCAGTGCTCCTGCTTAATGTTTTGCCGGCAACGCCAAGCGATGTATTGACGGTTGGACTTGGCACAGTGCGCTATGATAAAAAACGGCTTTTTTCACTTATTGTCATCGGTAATATTATAAAGTTCACAGTTATAGCGTTTTCAGTGTATGCGCTAAAAGGATTATTTTGAGGTTACTATGGGAAGAAATATTGATAAATATGTTGAAAACAGCTTGCTGTTAAAGGAAACGCGAAACGCCCGCGATTTGGTGGGGATTAGAGTACTCACAGTATCGGGTGAAGTGCTTGGGAGAGTCAAAGAGGTGCGGCTGAATCCGGCATCAACAGTTCTTGAGGGTGTTATCGTCAACCGCGGCCAATTTCGCACGCCGTGCTACATGTGCAAGAGATACATAGAAAGAATAACGCGCGATGCTGTCCTGCTAAACATAGAGCCTGTTTTATTATACGTTGGGCGCCAGGTCGTAAGCTCTGATGGCAAGGTTTTTGGAAATTAAATATGCGCCGGCCGGGACATGCGTGCGCAAGCACGCTCGCTTGCAGCAATTCGAACCCGGACACGCGGCTTGGAAGGCCGCAGTCATTTATGGCAACCGATCTTTTCGCAAAGGGTTGTAGCCATTAGACCACCAGCGCACAAATGAGAAGATAAAAGCTTCATTTATAAAATTAATCTTTTGGAGCCATGAAAAACCATAGATTTTAAAATGTAAACGATTTACACTGCTGTATTAGGGGGTGTTAAAATGATAAGCATAGGCCAGAAAGTTCCGGATTTTGATTTTGAAGTTTATGTCAATGAAGAGACAAAGAGGATAAAATTCTCAGATTACAGCGGCAAATGGGTTGTTTTACTGTTCTATCCCGCTGATTTCACGTTTGTGTGCCCCACGGAGCTTGAGGAAGCTGCCGGCCTTTATGAGGAATTCAAAAAGCAGGGTGCTGAAGTCATAAGCGTTAGCACAGACACCGTGTACTCGCACAAAGCATGGCATGACAGTTCTCCGTCTATTAAGAAAATTAAATATCCGATGGCAGCAGACCCGGCAGGAAGATTGTGCAGGGCTTTCGGCACTTACATAGAGGAAGAAGGGCTTTCCTGGAGAGCCACTTTCATAATCGACCCGCAGGGTACGGTAAAATCACTGGAGATTCACGATAATTCCATAGGCAGAAACACCCATGAAATATTAAGGAAGCTTGAGGCCGCGATATTTGTCAGCAAGCACGATGGCCAGGTGTGCCCGGCGAGCTGGAATCCCGGCAAGAAAACTTTGACTCCGGGCCTTGAGCTTGTCGGCAAGATTTGATTTCTTTTGTTCGTTGCAAAAGCTTGCAGCCATTAGGCCACCAGCGCACAACTATGGAAATAGAAGTTTCATTTGTAAAATTACTTGTTTAGAATTAATATGTTGAATATCATTTAATAGTTTCAATGCGTGGCAAATTATTTATGATAAATTCTAAGTCTCTTTCATATAACTTTTTAGCTTCAACTTTGTCTGTTATTTGGGTACCATCTATACTATAATCCCATGCTGAACCTTGGAAACCATCATCATTCCACCTATGATGCTGTGACATCGGAATATCGTTCGGTGTATCATAATTTCCGCTCGCTGTACCATAACTTCCGAAGAATTGATTTCCATCATATAAAACCAAAGCAATATATAAATCCCTATCTTGCGATGTGAAATAAACTTGTTTAAATAAAAGAGATCCATCCGAACCTCTTTCTTCGGAAACCTCCATGTCCGAATATGTTCCGGGATTTGGTCTTGTAATGTACTGCTTTAAGATTGCAGCGTTTCTGGCTGCAGTATCAGGGTGGCTAACAGCAGGCAAATCCGATGCACAAAATGCAATCGAGCTTGCAGCCATTCCAATAAGAATATAATTTGCTGCACTCACGAATTGATGTCTGCCTAGTTGCATTTTTATTAAATTTATTTGATAGTATTTAATTTTTGCGTTTTTCAGATTTATTTGCTCGTCGCAATCTCAATAACATCACGGTTCTTCAGAACATAATCTTTTCCTACAGGCCTTCTTGATTTTACGTCGATTGCTTTTACGAAATGATTTCCTATATCAGTATGCAGCTTAAACGCAAAATCCAATGCGGTTGTTTCCGGAGGCATCAGGAAGCAGTCAGGCAGCCTGTTGCCGTGCTGGTCTTCGAGCTTATTCACTCCGCCCGGAAATATTGCAACATATTTTAACAGTTCAAAAACGGCAATGTCCAAAACTTTTTGCACTCCTGTTGAGCTGAATTTCTGCAGTAATTCTGCCCTTATGAATTCCAGAGCGCCTTTCTGCTTGTCATTTAATTTTTCGGGATGAATCATTTCAAAATCCGAATCGCCCGGAACATATTTTATCAGCTCGTGCTTTGCAGCTTCCCTTAAAGCCAGCTCGGCTTCCGCACTGCATGGAACTAAAATGTGATTAGGAAATTCTTTTTTTAATTTTTCAAAATTATCAGCTGCGCCGGGCACATCAATCTTGTTGCACGCTATTATCATAGGCTTGGTTGCTTTCCTCAGCACGATGGCAATTTTCATCAAAACATCCCTGTCCCATTTCATGATGTCTAAATCAAGATTGAGCTTTTCCATCACTTTTTTCATCAGGTTTTCAGTTACCCTGAAGGAACTTAACTGCTTGGCAACTGCCTTGTTTAGCTCTGCTCTTTCCTGATTTACGGTTCGCGCAAACTTGTCCCAGCCTTTTTCTATTAATCTTAAGTACCACATATCCAGCTCGTGCTCTAGAAACTTTATGTCGTTCGTTGGGTCATAGCTTAATGGCGGAACTGATTCGCCTTTTTCATTTGTAGAGCCGGCAATGTCAATAATATGGATTAGAACATCTGCCTGGTTTAAATCGTCAAGAAACTGGTTGCCCATTCCCTTGCCTTCGTGAGCGCCCGGAACCAATCCGGCTACATCTAACAGTTCAACCGGCACAAATCTTTTTGAATCAATGCAATATCCAAATCTCGGATTGCATTTTGTGCTGAATTCTTTGTCTACGCATTCTACCCTTACATATCCGGTTCCATGATTTGGCTTGATGGTTGTGAAAGGGTAGTTTGCAATCTCAACGTTTGCCAGAGTCTGGGCTTTAAAGAAAGTGCTCTTGCCGCAGCTTGGTTTACCCACAATTCCTATTAACATAAAATAACTAACATTCGTTTCATTAAAAAAGTTTCTAAATAACCAGCCAAAAAAGAAAGCATCGAAAACTTTACTGTTTTCGGATTTTCGGAAATTTTGCATTTCCGAAAGCTTTATAAACATAATTTTCAGTTAGAGCTTTATGGCCGGAGACATATTGCAGCTTCCTGAAATTAAAGTCAAGTACAAGGATGTGTTCTCGTTAAGAAATCTGTATATTATGCTTCACGAAACTATGCTGGAAGAGGGGTGGTTTGGCGCTGACGGAAGCAAGGAAGGCGATGATGTTGAGATTTTATATTCTGAAAATGTTTACCAGAAAGGAATCCATAAGGGCGGCAAAGAGATTTGGTTTTGGTGGAGGCTCTGGAAATATCCGGAAGGGAAGTATAACACTTATTTTAGGAATCATCTGGATATAGATGCACATGTCGTTTACCTGCAAAATGTTGAGATAGTGCAGCAGGGCAAGAAGATGACTGCGCAGAACTGCGAGATAGAGATGTTTTTCAGGCCGAGGATAGAAAAGGATTTTAACCATATCTGGGCAAATCACTGGCTTTTGAAGAACCTTAAGCACATTTACGAAGCCAGAATAATAGTCGGCGAGATTGACAAGCGGGAAAAAGAATTATGGCGCGATGCCAACAGGATTCACGCAAAAGTCAAGCAGTACTTCAATTTAAGAAATTATACGGCAGTTCCTGAGCCTTTCTTTGCAAGGCAGGTTGGGTATGAGGAGTAAACTAGCCTGCAATATTCAAAAGCTATTTAAATAAAGTTTTAATTCTAAAGGTGATATTTACGCCTCCGTAGCATAGTAGCTATTGCGTCTGACTTGTAACAACCTTTTTGCGTTCGCAAAAAGCTTGACCAAAAATTCGTGGGTCTGTTTGTCAGCCCCACTGTTGAAAGCAATCAGAAGGTCGCCGGCGCACATCCGGCCGGGGGCTTTTCAATATTTTAGAGTGTTAGCATGAATAAATCTGTAAAGTATGCGGGTATTGCGGCTTTGGCGATGTCCTTGACTGCGCCGCTTAATTCTTTTGCTGCTGGCACATCTAAAGATAGTTTTAGGCTGCATCAAATTAACACTATAAGGGAATATTTGTCCCATGCAGGCCCTCCCTGCAGATATCCTGAAGGTGAAATCAGCCATACAGGCTATTCCTTAATGCTCCCCATTAATGATTCAGAAGGGGGTATAACCATTGAAATGTTGAGTGGTAATGTAAAGGGACATAAAATTCTGGTAATAAAATGTGTTGAGCCGAGTACATATTGCGGCATTAAAGATGGAGTGAAGTTATATCCTCAGCCGATTATGTCTGATGGAACAACGGAAAGAGATCTCGACGGAATAATAGACGGGGCCAGGGACGGGGAAGAATGGATTAATACAGGCAAAAAAAGTTTGAGGGGCAAGATACAAGAATTGTATGATAATATTTTATCAAGAGTGTATGCCCAGATAATTAAAGATAGGCTATCAAAGGCGAATCCGTAAATAAATTTAGAATATCCCCTGTTTATAAAATACTAAATGTTTAAAGTATGATTCATTCATTTCTGTTATTGCAACTTGGAATTATTAAAGGATAAGTTTAAAAAATGGGCAACCCTCATCAATAAAAAATTACACAAAGATGACAAACAAAACAGAAAAACAATACGGCGAACTCAGGAAAAAGTACAGGCTTCCTGAATTTAAGGAGATAAACTACGAATTTGAGCTCAGCGATCTGGATGAAACTGATTTTCTTATTAAATCCATAGTCAAAAGAATTGCCGAGAAACTGGATTTTTTTACAGGATTGTTTGAGGACTTGCTGCAGCCCGACGGCTCGAATTTGTCCGCAATGCACGAATCCAGGGTATTTGAGGATGATGAAAAAAAAGAGGCATTTGACCTTTACAGGAAATTAATGTTTTTAAGCAGGCGCGCTGTAGAATTATCTTTGAATGGCAGCGAAAAAGATGAGGCTGAATTTATCAACATCTTTTTTTCCGAGTGGAAGCCGATTAAGGAAGAACTGAAAAAATATTTAAATAAAATGAAAGAATCGTGGAAAACCGAAACAGATATAAAAGAGGACATAGGCTACTTGGGATAAAATGCAATTAATAATATTTGGGCCGCCTGGCGCCGGCAAGGGAACATTGTCGGACATGCTTGTTGAAAAGTATAAAATTCCGCATATTTCTACGGGAGATATTTTTCGGGCCGAGATAAAAAGCGGCAATTCCGAGCTGATACAGTATGTTGAGAAAGGCCTTCTGGTGCCGGACAGTGTTGTGAACAAAGTGCTGGAAAAGGGGCTGAAGCAGGACAGCAACAAAAACGGTTTCATCATAGACGGCTATCCCAGAACGATAGACCAGGCGGATTTTCTTGAAAATGCCCTGTGGAAAATGAAAAAGAAGATAGATTTTGTTCTTAATTTAGTTGCTCCTGAAGATGTGATTGTTGAAAGGCTGACCCAGAGGAGGCACTGTGGCAAGTGCGGGGCTTTATTCAATCTCATCACCGTAAAGCCAAAGAAAAAAGACACCTGCGACAAATGCGGCAGCCCGCTTCTGCTGAGAAAAGACGACGAGCCGGAGACCGTCAGAAAAAGAATCCAGGTTTACAGCTCTGAAACATCGCCGGTGATTGACTATTATCGGAAAAGAAAAGTTCTTGTTGATGTTGACGCGACTAAAAGGCCGAAGGAAGTTTTTGCCAGCGTTGTGAAAATTTTAGGCAAGCCCGAGAAAACAAACAGTTCTGAAAAAGTCACTGAAAAATAAATTCCAACAGCGTCGTTGCGTAGCAGCTTTTCGGCAAAGTAAAATTGATTTTGATTTTTTTCATTCTAACATTTAATTCATCGTCATTAATTTCCACCATTTTCAAATCTTTTAATTCAAAAAACAAATTTCTGCTGGTGCCCTCTGACGTCAATTCCGGCATCTGGCTTATTATGAAATCTCTAGGATTTAATTTTTCTTCCTCAAGAATTTTTTTGATTATATTTTTTATTTTGGTATTTTTTATTTCATTCAAATCAAAATTGAAACCAATAATTGGAATTTCTATATTTTCTATTTTGTTGTAATCGTTTATTTTATTATCTTTATTACCAATTATTTTATTTTTAATTGAATTTTTTAAATATTCACTGGCAGTTTTATTGAATAAAAATGACTGATAGGCATGGACAAACAATTTTCTTGTTTTTAATGGAATCAATCTTAATGCTCCGGCGTAGTCATTTTTTTTGTTTTTCAGGTACTCTTTAATCTGAAGCTCAATATCACCTTCATTTTCCAGAATAAGCTCGACAGCTTTTTTGAAATCTTTTTTTATGACTGATTTTCCGGTAAGATGGTTGTTATTGCTGAACCTCTGTGGCCCGAATAAATTTGGAACATTAATTTTTTTATTTTCCAGATTTTTTATTTTTTTAACTTCATTATTATCTAAATTCCGCACAGTAATTGTGAATTCATTGCCTTCCAAATCGCCTAGGGAAATCGGCTCTTTTCCGTTTCCCAAATATTTTAATTCAATATTCCTTAAGCCGAGGTTTTCAATATTTCTGCTTCCCTTGAAGACTGAGATTGCCTGTTCCGTGACCGCATTTCGGTCTTTGTTGCCTGCAAAGCCGATATTTTTTAGTGGAACATTCAGTTTTTCAGACAAAACTTTCAGTGCCTTTACTGTAGAATAATTGGTTTTTTTCAGAAGAAAATACGCGTATTGGCCGTTTTCTTTTGTATCCAATTTGCTGATTTCTTTTACAATAAAATCTTCCGGAGTTCTTTTTATTTGGTACATACATTCCGGGAAGCGCGCTTGATATAAAATAGTTATGGGTGGCTGGAGGGCTATAATTAGAATCTGTAGCGCAAGAAGATATTCCCTCCGTAATGAATAAAATTGATTAAAAAAATAATATAAAAATTAATTACTTCATCAGCAGTTTAATCACATCAATCATTCTCTCGCTGAATCCCCACTCGTTGTCATACCATGCAACGACCTTTACGAAGTTGCCGCCGATAACATTCGTGAGCTGCGAGTCCAATATTGATGAGTGCGGGTCGGTTACTATGTCCACTGATACCAGCGGCTCTTCTGAATATTCAAGTATTCCTTTAAGCTTCTCTGCCGCTTTTTTGAAGGCCTCGTTTATTTCTTCTTTGGTTGTTTGCTTTTCCAACTCGCATACCAAGTCAGTCACAGAGCCGGTCGGTATAGGAACTCTTAATGAAATGCCGTCAAGCTTTCCCTTTAGTTCAGGAATTACTTCCCCGATTGATTTTGCGGCTCCGGTTGTTGTTGGTATTATAGAGACTGCCGCGCTTCTTGATCTCCTCAAATCTTTGTGAGGCGCATCGACGAGCTTTTGGTCTGCCGTGTAAGCATGGACTGTTGTCATGAATCCCCGTTTGAGGCCGAAATTGTCGTGAAGGACTTTTACAACAGGCGCCAGGCAGTTTGTTGTGCATGACGCATTTGAAACAATATGGTGCTTGTTTTTGTCATACATTTCGTCATTGACTCCCATCACAATCGTCAGGTCCATTCCTTTTCCTGGGGCGCTGAGCAAAACTTTTTTTGCTCCTGCTTTAAGGTGCATTTCAGTTCCTGCCCTGTCGGTGAATTTGCCTGTGCTTTCAACAACAACATCCACATTCAGCTCTCCCCAGGGATATTTTGCCGCGTCAAGAACTGACAGAACCTTTATTTTTTTGCCGTCAATTATCAGGGAATCATCAGTGTGCTCGACAGTGCCGTTGTATCTTCCATGCACAGAGTCATATTTGAACAAATGGGCTAAAGTCTTTGAGTCAGTCACGTCATTGACGGCAACCCAGTTTATGCTTTTATCTTTCATTCCCGCCCTTAGAACTAATCTTCCAATTCGACCGAAACCATTTATTGCGACGTTTATCATTTAAACCCCCCCGATTTTATTAAATCTATA
>JBBSWR010000029.1:0-2374 GCA_038046185.1 Nanobdellota archaeon | reverse complement strand
TCGTGGATTCCTTCCCCAACATCCGGAAACTTGAATTCGTAAGGCATTTTGGATTTCTAGTTTAATTATTTTAAATATTTATGGTGTCAAACACACATTTTCTTTGTGAAAATGCTACTCACAAAAGATTTTTCCGAACTTCGTAGCGGAAAAATCTTCTGCATTCGATTCGACACCAATGTACGAAACTTCAACAACGTGGATGAAAATTGAGTGCAGAGGAAAAATCCATACAAAGTCGGGATTTTTCCTTTGCGAATAGGGTTTTCATCAAGAAAACCCGTATTTGAATCCTATAATGTTGCTAAAATTTTTTAACTATTATTAAAGTACTTCTCTAAAAACTCATTACCTTTTCAATCCCTTTAATAATCCTTTGAGCATCAGGCAGATAATATCCTTCTAATTTTGCAAAAGGAACTGAAACATCCGGTCCTGTTACTCTGACAACAGGTGCCTGCAAATTAAGTAAAACTTTTTCATTAATTGAAGCAATTAATTCTGCAGCAAATCCGGCAGTTCTTTGAGCTTCGTGCGCAATCACGCATCTTCCGGTTTTCTTGACCGAGTTCAAAACTGTTTCTGCGTCATAGGGATTGATTGTCCTTAAATCGATTAATTCAACAGAATATTTTCCGTTTAATTTTTCAATTGCTTCCTGGCATGTCTTGACCATTGCGCCCCATGCAATTAAGGTAATCTGGTCGCCCTGCTGAATAATGTTTGCCTTGCCTAAGGGAACAATATATTCTTCTTCAGGAATGTCCTGCTTGATAGCGCGGTAAATTCTCATCGGCTCATAGAAAATGACCGGGTCGGGATCTCTGATAGCGGCTGCAAGCAATCCTTTTGTATCATAAGGATTGGAAGGCACAACCATTTTCAATCCGGGAATGTGCGCAAACATAGCCTCTCCGGATTCACAATGCAGTTCCAAGGCTTTGATTCCCGTACCATAAGGTGTTCTGACAACAAGTGGGCAGGTGAATCTTCCTCTGCTTCTGCCCCTGATTCTTGCCGCATGCGACAATAACTGGTCAAAAGGGCCATACATGAATCCCGAAAATTGAATTTCAGCAACCGGCCTTAATCCGTTAACTGCCATCCCGATAGCGGCGCCGACAATTCCAAGCTCTGCGAGAGGAGTATCAATAACTCTGTTGGGCCCGAATTCTTTCTGCAAGCCGTCAGTTGCCCTAAAAACGCCGCCATTTACTCCGACATCTTCTCCCATTACAACTACATTCTTGTCTCTAGCCAATTCCTGTCTTAATGCCATCGTAACGGCCTGAACAACGTTTGCTACTGCCATTTTTGTTTAATTCTTATTTTTTCATATATTCCATAAATTAAACAGGATACAAAATAATAAATAATTAAGTTTATTAAAAAATATAAGGGGAAAAATTGTGGTCCTTCAATTGCATCTCCCAGATACTTTTCTCCAATAAAAAATATAGGGTAACCTATTTTATTGGTCCTGTAAACCGGAGCTTGGTCGCAGTTTTGGCCTCTTGAGCATAATTTTCCATACTCAGGATTCATAAAGGTTGCAATGAAAAATGTGGATAGTAATAAAATCAACAATAAAACTAATTTAAAGAGGGATGGTTTGATTAATTCTTTTATGTCCATTTTACTTTATCCCCAACTCATCCATCTCTTCTTTCTGCTGCGGAGTTAAGTTGGCATAAACAAATGTGAACATATCTTTTGCATCTGGGGGAGTTAATTTCTCGAATTCCGTGACTGCTTTTTCAATTACCTGCTGCGAGTTTTCCAGAACTTTTGCTTTGTAAGCATCATCAAGCAAATTTTTCTTTTTCATATACTTTTCAAGCCTTTCAATAGAATCTTTTTTCATCCATGATTCAAGCTCTTCCTTCGAACGATACCGTGAAGCGTCATCGGATGTTGAATGGTCGCACAGCCTGTAAGTATAAGCCTCAATCAATGTTGGCCCTTTTCCGGCTCTTGCCTTGTCAATCGCATCTTTTGTTGCTTTGTAAACAGCAAAAATATCCATTCCATCTACCTGAATTCCTTCAACTCCGTAAGCAATTGCCTTTTGTGCTATTGTTTCAGAGTGGGTTTGCTTGTTTCTTGGAACTGAGATGGCGAACTGATTATTCTCGCAGAAAAATATAGTCTGAGCATTATAAACACCGGCAAAATTCATTGCCTCGTGAAAATCCCCCTTTGATGTTGCTCCTTCGCCGAAATAAGTAATAGAAACTTGTTTTGTCCCTTTTAATTTTGCTGCCCATCCGGCTCCTGCAGCGTGTATCATGTGGGTTCCGACAGAAATTGCAATCGGGAAATTATTTACATTGTCAGGAGCTTTCATTCCTCTTTCATCGCCGCTCCAGTACTG
>JBBSWR010000028.1:0-15449 GCA_038046185.1 Nanobdellota archaeon | reverse complement strand
AACAATTATCAGATTTCAACTAAACGCTGTGGTGCTTTAGCCCGCAGTAGTTTACGTTTAGGAGATTTTTTTGAGCGTTGGAAAGCAAAACATCCTGATAAACCTGTTAGTGGAATGATGTTAATTGAGCCGGGACTTAGACTTGATACTTTATTAAGGGAAGAAATAATCCCTGCAAGTGTGGATGCAAAATTTCCATTGTTATTTCGGCTTAATAAAAGTGGAACTTATAAATTCCAGCTAATGCCCAAAAATTCTTATGAACCTCCTCCAGAATTCCCCGGGGGACAAGGAAGTAACTTTTGATTATTCTCATAATTCTTTTTTATTATTCCGACAACTTTATATACTAATTCTTACAGAATCAAACAAAAGAGGTGTTAGGTATAATGGGTTTCTTCAGCAAACTGAATCCTTTCAAGAAGAAAGATGATTTTGATGACTTGGGAAAGGATTTGGATTTAGGCAAGGATTTTGGCATGGACCAGGGGCCTTCTCCGGATTTAGGTGCAGGGCTTGAGCCGCTGGGGCAGCCGCAGCAGCAGTTTCAGAAATATCCCTCTTTTCAGGGCCAGCAGAACTTTTCTTCGCCGATGCAGCCTGCGTATCAGCCACCGTACCAGCCCGCTTACCCGAGCGCGGCAAGCGACCCCTACATTGCGTCAAAAAATCTGGAAGTTATCTCGAGCAAGCTGGACGCGCTGAAAGCTTCGCTCGATGCGCTAAACCAGAGAGTTGCAAATATTGAATCAATTGCGAAAGGGGAGCAGGAAGACAAAAGGAGAAGGTATTATTAACAAAATTTTTATATTCCTGTTTTTATTTCCGTTTCTATGGGCAAAAAAAATATTTTTATTTTCTCGACAGCATTAATAATAGTCTTTTTAGACCAATTAACAAAATTCCTTATAAGAACAAATTTTAAGTTGGGCGAATCAATTTCAATAATAAAAAATGTTTTTCATTTGACTTATGTTACCAACACCGGCGCGGCCTTCAGCATTTTTCAGGGATTTAACTTGTTTTTTATAATTTTGTTGATTATTGTTATTGGCATGATTATTTATTATATTAAAAATATTAAAGAAAATGAAAAGCTGATGCAGCTTGCGGTCGGATTGTTATTGGGCGGAACGGTTGGAAATTTAATCGACCGTGTTTTAATCGGCGCTGTAACAGACTTTCTTGATTTTAGAATCTGGCCGGTTTTCAACGTTGCCGACAGCGCTGTAAGTGTAAGCGTCGTTTTATTGATTGTCCTGCTGTGGAAGAAATAAAATCTATTTTGCCTTTGTGGTGCCGGTAACTACGTCACACTTATGCTCAGAATATCCTTTTGCGACTGCGTCTTTCTTCGAATCAAACCAAACCTGGTTCTCTTCGTTGATATTGTCTGCCCAAACACAAAGCGGAACGTGAAAAGTTTCTCCTTTCTTGCTGGCGATGAATTTTCCCAGAGCATAATTCTTTTTCATGAGGGCTGCTTTTTTTTGTTCTGCCGTCAGCTCTTCTTTCACTTCCTGTTTCAATTCCTCTTTTGTTTCCTCTTTTGTTTCAATCTTATCAACAGAAGAATAATAATATTTTGACTTGTCGTACTGCTTTTCGACGTATTCCGGCTCTCTTCGGGCAGTGAGATAGCTGAACAGAACAATTATCAATCCGATTATAGCAAATAAAATTGTCAATGCGTACTTGGTGCTGAATACTCCCATGAAAAGCGCGATAATCAGGGTGTCAAAAATTAATACAACCAGAACAGAGCCTATAATTCCCCAGTTTCCTCTCCTATGGTATAATAGGCCAAATACTGCAAATGACAACAGAAACATGAATGCAAGCAATAAAGCGAGCTCGAATGCAAACGCAACTCCCCTTAAATCAAAAACCACGAAGATGAATCCTATAATTGTAAGAAGCAAAACAAAAATCATTGCGAAATAACTCAGCCTTGGCGCTTCCATATCAGCTAGATTATCTTTACTCTTTTTAAATATTTCTATTTTATCTATTTTAGAGTAGTGATTAAATGGAAAATTAAGAAAAAGGTCATGCACAATTTGGATAAACATATGGGGGTGGCTGGAGGGCTACCAATAAAACATTTAGTGCAGTCAGAATTTCCCTCCGTGATTAAAAACTAAACTTTATATTGATAAAATCTAAATTAGAATTCTTCGTATTCATCAAACTGTTTTAGATAACCCTTTTTTCTTAAAAATGAAAGCTGTGTCGGAGTGTATTTGTAAACAACGTCACCTTTTGCGTCTCCGCCGTATTCCCAGGGCTCGACAACAACAATATCCCCGTCTCTGACCCACAATTTTCTTGTAAGCCTTCCCGGAATCCTGCATATCCTTGTTTTGCCGTCGAGGCATCTCACCCTCATCCGCGAGCCGCCCAATCTCTGCTCAATGATTCCAAATGACTGAATACCCCTTGGAAGATTGATTCTGGAAATCTCCATCTGGATTTTTTCCTGCATCGCCAGCTCTACTTTTTTCTTGCTCATTAAGCAATTTGAATTTTTGTTTGTTTAAATATGTTTCTATAGAGTAATCTCATAAAAAAATAATAAAAACCAATATTTTTATAAACAAAGCAAGCTTCCAAAAATCATGGCACGCCTGAATCTTCCGAAAGAAAAATTGTTCATAGGCCCGGCTCTTCTTTGGAAAAGAATTGCGGCCTTTCTGATAGACTTGGCAATTATTAATCTCATAATTCTCCTCCCGTTCCGCTCGCTTCTTGCTAAAATCTTTCCGGCAGATTATTCCTTTTCAGAGGCGCTCAAGCTGCTCAGCAGCACTGATAATGCTGAATTAATAACTTTAGTATCTTCTATGATGGGTGTTTTTATCATGCTTTATTTTTACCTGCTTGAGAAAAAGATGCACCAGTCCATCGGCAAGAGGATAATGAAAATTTATGTTGCAAGCGACAGTAAAGAATTAAAATTCTGGCAGGTTTTGGTGAGAAATCTGGTTTTCCTTCCGCTGTTTCCGTTTTTCCTTTTGTGGATTCTCGACCCGCTGTTTATGCTGTTCACAAAGACGAACCAGAGGCTGAGCGAGATTTTGAGCAAGACAAAAGTAATAGGAATATACACTTTAGAGCCATAAATTTATAATACAAGGGTTCCGCCCCTTGAGGACGGGAAACTTTTTACCGAAAAAGTTTCATCAAAAAATGTGTCATGAAAAATGACACCAAAAAAATAAAAATTAAAAAAATAAAACAAAACAAATATAACTAATTCAAAAATGGCCGAAGAGAATAAAGATACCAAAGTTTTTGTTTTGAGAGTGGATGTCAACCACAATAATATTCAGACTACAATGAAAACGCAAAATGTCAGCCCGCAGGAAGTAATTGGCTTTCTTGAAATGGCAAAAGACCAGATACTTGATAATTTGAAGCAGGGAAGGAAAGATATTTTTCAGGCTTTTAAAAAAGATGGTGAAGAGTAAATGCCAAATTCACAGGACGAAAAGCCAAATTCAAATTTCAGGTGGGGCTATGCTGTTTTCGTGATTATCCTCCTAGCTGTTTTAGGATTTATAGCTGTTGGGATTTTATCTTTGTTCGCCGGGGTGGATGTAGATTCCCTAGGCGGCAATGTTGCTTTGATTCCGATTGAAGGCGAGATTACCGGCTCAAGGGACCCAGGGTTGTCATTTGGCGGCGCTGTTGCTGCTTCTCCTGATATTGTTGAAATGATAGAAAAAGCGGATAAAAACCCGAGCATAAAAGCGATAATATTTGAAATCAACAGCCCTGGAGGCTCGGCTGTTGCGTCCCAAGAAATCGCGGATGCAGTTGCAAAAACCAATAAGACAAAAGTTGCGTGGATAAGGGAAGTTGGAGCTTCCGGCGCTTACTGGGTTGCGTCATCAACTGACCATATTGTTGCGAACAGGGCATCGATAACAGGTTCCATTGGAGTTATAGCTTCCTATCTTGAATTTCCGGGATTTTTGGAAAGATATAATATTACTTACAATAGATTAGTTGCAGGAAAATACAAAGACATAGGCAGCCCTTTCAAGGAAATGACATCCGAGGAAAGAGCAGTATTCCAGCAAACTCTTGATGAAATGCGGGATTATTTTGTAAGCGAAGTCGCAAAAAACCGCCACATGAACAAGAAAGATGTTGACAAAATTGCAAATGGATTATTCTATCTTGGCTCGCAGGCAAAAGATTATGGATTAGTTGACGAGCTCGGCGGCAAAGCTGAAGTTATAAGTTACATAGAGAAAAAAGAGAACATCAAGGCAGAAATTGTCGAATACAAAAAATCAAGGGGATTATTGGGATTATTAAGCGACACAATGAGCCAATCTTCGTTTTATGTCGGAAAAGGAATCGGCAGCTCGTTGTTGGATAAAAGCGCCTCTTCGGCTGTGAGCATAAATACTTAAGTTATAATGTTAAATTAAATTCTATTTTTTAGGATGCGGTTGAATTTCATTAGCAAATTCTGGCTTATTGAATTTAAACTTATTAAATTATTTTCTTTAAATTCTATCAAAACTCCGTAAACACCATTATCAAATAGTAACAAAATCAAAAGATTTATAAAGGAGTAGTCCTCCTGCCTGATAGGGGAATAGTCTATGGGTATTTCGAATAAATTTTATGCAATGGCTTTCGCTTTCTTATTTGTAATCCTTTTGTCTTCTTTTGTTTCAGCGCTGGTGCCCCAGGATATCCCCTACAGCATCACAGAAAACGGCAATCCTTTTCCTGCATTTTCATATTACAATGTGAATCAAAACGGCAACAAGGTTTTTAATTGGGCTGCAAGCATAAAAAACAACGGGCCGGGCAATATGCACGTTGTTTTTATGGGTTTTCATGATAATAAGGCAGGAAATGAAGGGACTATAGACCATAATGTAGGTGGGGTTTGGTCAAGTGGAAAAACCGATTATAATCAGGGAGAAAGCGGCACTTTCTATTCAGGTTGGGATACAAGAACTGAGACTTGCGGCAGGGTGCAGATAGATGGGGGATTTATAGATGAAAGATACAGTGAATATCACGACACAAATTATTTTGCTATTCTTATTGATTACGGAGTTGACTGCATAACCCCTCCCGAACCGTGTGTTGCCCCGACAGGATTGCAGCCCAGAGGAGAGGTAACTATTTCCGGCGACACCGGCTCCGTAAATCTGGCATGGAATCCAGTGCCTGATGCAGTCAGATACGATGTAAGATTGGATGATGGCACAAATGACCGTTATGATGATCCTAGATTTACTACTTGCCCTAGCAGCCCGCATTATTATTGTGAAAATGGAATTACAGGCACCAGAATAACAAATGTTCCTGTAAAAGCCGGCAGAACTTATTCTTTTTGGGTTGACCCAATTTTTTCGCCTGAAAGAGCTTATTGTAACGGAGGGGCATCTTTTAGTGTTAAAAAAGCTGTTCAAAGCAATCCGCCTGCCTGCGGATTTTCTCCGCAGTCTGGAAGAATGATTGTTAATTTTGATAGAGATAGTGGCCTCAGGGCGGATTATGGAGAGAATGAAGCTACTAAAATAATCAATGGAGTGTACATTCCGGCAGGAAACTATGACGTCGGCCTTCATTCGTGGGACGACCACTTTGTCAAAGTTCAGCCCGATCAGACAAGAGAGCAATTTTTTGTTAAGTTCTTAAATTCAGGTAACCGGGAAGTAGCCAGATCCGGATCTACTGATGATATTCCGGATAATGCCGAAAGTGTAGTGCAATTTGTTAATTATAATTTATTAATTTCACAAAATATCAATTCACTTGTTTTGCGGCATTCTGCCTGGCTCAGCTCAAATCCTAACAGTCTCCTTCCAATTTGCATTGCTCTTGATAAAATAACACCATTAAATCAGCCACCTGTGATATCTTCATGCACACCGCCATCAACAGTAACGGTGGGATCAACAGCAACAATCAGCTACTCAGTAAGCGACCCTGACGGCGATGCATTTACAGTAACAGTAAACTGGGGAGACGGCACAATAACCTCCGGTGGGCAATCATCTGCAACTCACATTTATTATGCTCCGGGAACTTATACTGTCACAATAACAGCAACGGATTCAAGAGGGGCATCGACCTCTTCATCATGCGGAACAATAACAGTTGTTCCAGGAACAGTAAACCAGCCTCCGACAATAGCTTCATGCAGCCCTTCAAGCTCAGCTGTAAGCCCCGGAGGAACTGTAGGAATAAATTATAGGATTTCAGATCCCGAAGGAGATTCATTTTCCGTCACAGTAAACTGGGGCGACGGCACAACAACTTCAGGCGGACAATCCTCTGCAACTCATGTTTATTATGCTCCGGGAACTTATACTGTCACAATAACGGCAACCGATTCAAGAGGTGCTTCTTCAACAAGCTCGTGCGGTACAATTACTGTATCCTCAGGCAATAATCCTCCAACAATATCTTCGTGCAATCCTGCAAGCTCCCCGGTAGTCGTAGGAACAACTGCAACGATTAATTATGCAGTAAGCGATCCCGAAGGAGATTCATTTTCCGTCACAGTAAACTGGGGCGACGGCATAACTTCCACTGGCTCTTCAAGTTCAGCGTCGCACGTTTATTCTTCAACAGGTATATTCACAGTAACAATTACAGCAACCGATTCAAGAGGCGCATCAACATCAAGGTCTTGCAGCAGCATAGTTGTTGTACCCTTCAGCATTAACAATCCGCCGGTTATTTCGTCATGCAATCCTCCGTCAACAGCCGTTGTCGGAACCACCGCGACAATACACTATTCAGTTTCAGATCCTGATGGCGACACATTTTCTATTACAGTAAACTGGGGGGACGGAAGCTCATCAAGCGGCGGCCCATTTTCAGCAGCGCATATTTATCTTGCAACCGGAACTTATTTTGTTACAGTAACAGCAACTGATTCAAGAGGTGCATCAACGTCAAGAAGCTGCGGCTCTATTACAGTAACTTCTGGCGGTGGGAATAATCCGCCTGTAATATCTTCATGTATTCCTCCGTCAACTGTTCAGGTCGGAACAACAGCAACAATTAATTATGCTATTTCGGATCCTGATGGAGATTCATTTACCGTATCTGTAAATTGGGGTGATGGTTCAACATCTAACGGAGGCACAAGTTCAGCGTCCCACATCTATAGTTCAACCGGTACATTTTCAGTAACTATAACAGCAACCGATTCAAGAGGCGCGTCAACGTCAAGATCATGCGGAACAATAACCGTAACTCCTACTGGAGGCAATGATCCCCCGACAATCACATCATGCAGCCTTGCAAGCTCATCTATTTCACCGGGGGGCACAGCTACAGTTAATTACGCGATTACAGATCCAAACGGAGACACATATACTGCGTTGGTAAACTGGGGAGATTCTATTTCATCAACAGGATCTTCAACAACAGCAAGCCATACTTATCCAAACACAGGCAGTTTTAATATTTTACTGACGGCGACCGATTCAAGAGGTGCTGCTTCATCATTATCATGCGGTACTTTGACAGTATCGTCAGGCGGCTGCGGAGGGGGATCACAACTAAAAATAGTTGATGCTCAGGCAATAGTTGACGGCCACACAAGCCATGTCAATGATGGACAAACAATAAGCAGAAAGGCCGGGCCTCAGTCAAGTGTTGATTTCAAAATAAAAACAAGAAATCTTTTTTCAACCAGCTGCGACTTGATAATACGAGATGTGGTAGTAAAGGTGACAATAGAGGGCATTGACGACGGAGAGGACTTGGAAGATGAATCGTCAGAATTTGACTTGAGGCCGCAGTCTGATAAGACCATAACGCTTAAAAATTTTGATCTTCCGTTGAACGTTGAGGACGGAGACTACAATGTAATCATAGAAGCGGAAGGAGTTGACGAGAACGGCATAACACAAAGGGACGAATTGAATGCAGTCCTTGTGGTGGAAAAAGATAAGCATGATTTAAGATTCACTAAATTAACGGTCAACAAAGCAAATATAAACTGCAACGAAGGATTTAGCCTGAATTACCAAATAATAAACCTTGGAAGAGAAGACGAAGAGAAATCATATGTTGAAATAACAAGTGATGAACTGGGAATTAATTCTTTCCAAAGAGACATTTCAATACAATCAGGAACAGAAGGAAATACCTATTCAAGGATTGTTCCGCTCAAAATAACAAATAATGTCGAGGACGGAGCTTACCCATTAACTGTTAATGTTTATTCAGATGACGGAACATTGCAGGATACAAAAACAGTTCAGCTCAATGTGCAGAACTGCGGCGGAATAAAACAAATAAACCAGACAATAACAACCGGATATTCTTCCTCAAATATCAGTTTGTACGGCACAGAAACAATAGAAAGGACGATTCAGATACCATTCATACAACTATTTTTCAGGGGAGTAAGCGGCGGATGGTTCTGGATATTAATCAGCACGCTGATATTGTCAATCTTCTTTGTTTTAGTTGCGATAATTTTGATGGCAAAGGGAGATGATGATTAGAAATATTTTTTAAATTATTTTATTGCTTATCTTTTCTTTAAAATGTTTACTTTCTGCTGGAATCATACATCCGCCACGCCAAAAATCCAAGAACCAACGCTGCCAGATAGCTGAAATAAACCGGAATTTTAAAATTATAAACGGAAGCCGGCCATCCCAAAATCCCCCTTATCAAATGCAGCAAGGCAATCAGTCCAAAAATAACCGAAGCGAGTTTTAATGATTTGTTTTTATCCATAAAATTAATCACTTTTGAATTTCTATTTTTTTTTAGGCAGGGCATGATGCAAACTCGCAGTTCGGGCCAGTTCTCCCGACATAAGAGCCGTCTGAGCATTGCATTGCTTCTTGAGTGCAGGCAGTGCCTCCATTTAGCTCTGGAGGGCAGGCACCATACGTGTAGTATTCGACCATATTGTCTGCGCATGCTGTGCATCCATTGCTGTAGTCACCAGCGCACGGGTACTTGACACAGTTCACACTTGATTTAAACCATCCGCAGACTGGACTATAAATTGCCAGGCATCCCTGGTTAGTTCTTTCTTCGGGCGTGCAGGCTATTCCTGCTGTTGGGCATTCAGCAAACTCGCAGTTGGGGCCTGTTCTGCCGACATAAGAGCCGTCTGGGCACTGCTTTGCATCTCGAGTGCAGGATTTTCCTGTTTCTACAACAGTGAATGATGCCTTATTGCTTTCCATCCCTTCTGCATTCACAACCGATACGCTAAATCTTCCAGGAGATGTTTTCATGAATGATTCTGTACCCTTTGGCGTGAGTCCATCAGGGACAGTGAATTTAATCGTTTTCCCATCTTCTGAATCAAACCGCTCCATATATCCACTACCAAATTTTACAGCATTATTTCTTACGCTAAATCCAGAACCATAAATTGTAACTTCCGTTCCAACAGGGCCAGATGAAGGGGCGATATAATCAAGATAAATAGACTCATCAACAGGGCAAGGCGCAAATTTACAATTAGGGCCCGTTCTTCCGACTGCACTTCCATCCGGGCAAATCTTTGCTTCTTCTGTGCAGGCAGTTGGGTCTCTGATTACACCATTGGAACCGCAGGACAATATGAATAGAGTAAACGCGCATAAAATCCCAATCATCCATTTTTTATTGTTCATAACGTCACCGAGCCTTAACATCTATAGAGAATTTTGAAATATTACACAATTGTCAAAATTCTCTAAGAGAACTTTGAATGAAAATGTCAAAATAATGAATTATTCAAAGTTCTCTATAAATAATATTCTACGACTTCAAACCAGTTTAAATCTTACTTCCATTTCAAAAACAACCGAAGCTAACTTTAATGGCTTGTTTTTGCCTACAAAGCACTTTTTTTCTTTTGTGTATTTAAAATTTGCGTTTATCAAGCGCATTGAAATAATAACATTTAAATATTTCCTTATAGTCAAAATCACTTAAAATGGTAATTCATCACATAAAGAAGTTTTTTGCTGACCAGAAGAAAAGGCTGGAAGAGCGCAGGAAGGAAAAGGATAAAACTGAGTCTTTCCGGGAAACTGAGGAAATGCGCAAGGCCGAGGAGATAAAACGGGAAGCAGACAGGCTGGCCCAGCTAAAACAATATAAGACGGCAATAGAAGAATATGTTAAGGCGCTGGAATTTTATCCTTACAAAGGCAACGAGCAGGATTTGTTCAAGAACGCTGCCGAATTTCTTTTCAAGTGCAACTACAACATGGCTGCGTGCTACTCTTACCTTGATAATTTTGACAAGGCAATAGATTTCTTTGACAGGGCGCTTCAGGTGCAGGCGGCAGAGGACGAAAACAAAGTCAGGGCATGGATGGGCAAGGGCAGCGTTTATTACAGAAAAAAAATGTTTGTTGAAGGCAGGTACAAAGCCGGCGCTTACAGGATTTCAATGGACACAGACTGGGAAGTAAGCGACAAGATGATCGAAGAGTACAAAAAAGAAGACCAGAAAACTAATTTCATAAAGATGGCGCACAACTGCTTCACGCAGGCCGCAGAGCTTGATAAAAATCATGTAGAGGCGTGGTACAGCAAGGGCCATATGGAAGTCCTGCTTGGCAAAGTGAAAGAAGCTGTGCAGTCGTTTGACGGCGTGCTGAGCATCAACAAGAATTATGAAAACAAGGAATCAATTCCGCTGTTTGATGAGATAAAAAGGGAAAAAGGAATCCAGGTCAAGGCTTCTGAATTATTGGAGAGGGGAGACAACACTGAGGCAAATTTCCATACCAAAACAGGCCATCTTGTAAAAACAAGGGCTGAGATGATGATTGCAAACTTTTTGTTTGACAACAATCTATTGTTCCAGTACAATTCAGTTGCAACATGGGCGGACAAGGATGATTTCAGGGCATCATTTTACCTGCCAAAACTTGACCTTTATATTGACCATCATCCTTATGATTACGTTAAAGAATATCAAAAGATAATGAAAGCAAAGATAAAAGAATATGACAAGCACAAGAAAAGGCATATTTACCTGACTTCTGAAGATGAGAAGAATATAGAAGAAGCCTTGAGGCTGAAGATGAAGCCGTATATGATACTGTGATTTAGAAATGTTTAAAAAATATCATCAATTCTCCGTGCTATGATTGAAACACTGGTGGATTTCTTAAGAGAACAGCCGGGTTATTTTGTGCGTGCAAATTACTTGTTAAGGCCCAATGGCTCGGTAGCCGCTGAATTCAGATCGAATGTGTGGAGGACTGATCCAACTGAAAGAGAATTCTTTGTGTATCTGCTCGAATGCGGCAGATGCATCCCTTCCCTGTTATGCGATAGGGACTTAACTAATATTGGCCATAAAGTTTGATAAGCCCAGGTTATGCACTGGACATCTTCGGCTAAACTATTTAAAGGGGAATTTTTATTTCCTATCCCGTGATACGAAAAAGCTTTATTTTCCTGGAAAGAGTCGGGAACAAATTAGAAAAAAATATCTGGAGCAATGGAGTTTCTGACTGGGACGGCTTCCTGAAAAAAGACAGTATAAATGGATTGTCCAAATCAAGAAAATTGTATTATGACAGAAAAATTCTTGAAGCAAGGAAGCAGTTATTCGACGCAAACTCATCTTATTTTCTTGATATTTTGCCCCAATCACAAATGTGGCGGCTTTATGATTTTTTTAAGGAAGACGCTGTTTTTCTTGACATTGAGACAACGGGATTGAGCAAGAATTATGATGACATCACAGTTTTTGGGTTGTATGACGGACTGAACACAAAAACAATGATACAGGGAATAAACCTTAATTATAATGAATTAAAAAAAGAGCTGCAGAAATATAAGCTGATTGTAACTTTCAACGGAGCTTCTTTTGACATTCCATTCATACAAAAAAGGTATCCTAATTTAATTCCAAGAATCCCAAATTTTGACGTCAGGTCGTTAACCAATCAGCTCGGCCTGACAGGCGGATTAAAAAAGATTGAAAAGGAATTAAATATCAAAAGAAAAGAAATCGTTGAAGAATTCAACGGCGGAGATGCCCTGACCCTGTGGAAGATGTACCGCGCAACCGGAGACGAGTATTACTTAAACTTATTAGTTGAATATAACGAGTTTGATATTGTAAATTTGAAGAGTGTGGCTGAACATTGCGTTAAAAGAATGAAGCAAAAAATAATATCAGAGAGTCTTATTCAATAACAACTTTGGTTCCGATGCTCTGCCCAGGCATTCCAGTATCAAACCTGATTCTTAGGGCTCCCTTGTTGCCGTGAATGTTGGTTATCTGACCAACCATTTCTTTGCCCGCTGAAGTTTTCCAGACAACTTTTCTGCCTATCATTTTAGAAGCCTTGTCTTTGCTGTCAACGCCTTTGACCTGCAGAACCATCTGGTTGCCCCTCTTGACTCTTCTTGAGCCCCTGAAATGAACTATTGTGCCTTCCATAGCCATTCTGGAAATTTTATCGTTTTATAAAGGTTTTTGTTTAGACTAGCCTAAAAATTGGATTCTTCCATTTATGCCGTCGCTCCAGTATCTCATATTTTTTCCAAACATTTTTTCATAGGGCGCACCGTTGGCTAATGCAACTAGCGAGCCCCTTTCTAAGAATCTAAAAGTTTCATGAGCCTGCCAAGCATAGTATTTTCTATCCCCGTTAAAGATTGCTAATTTTGGAGTTTGGACTAACTTTCTGTCTAAAACTGACCCATAGATTCCAATATTCCAAAAAGATAGCGCAGTTGGCACGCCAGCTTCAAACGCTTCTCTAAATTTATCCATTAACATATCTACACCCATCTCGCAAATTTTTGGCGCAATTTTGGTTGGTGGCCCATCACAGGGCATATGATAAATTGCTATTCCTTCTTTTGGAGTTATTCCAAAAACTAATGAAGCATCATAACCATGTTTAGATTTTCTTGGCACTACATTTTCCAACTTAAACTCAGCAGCCTCTATTTTTCTGAAAGGCCTCCACTGCACGACAGAATAAGGCAGCAATAACGCTTCTTCTTGATGCGCAATTCCCCTATTTTTAAATTCCGGCAGACATTCAATCTCAGCATAATGCTTTAAGGCCAATCTTAATTGCTCAGCGATTTGCTGTAAGTCATAACATTCTTTTTCTTTAGGACTTCTAGGATTTTCTGGATTATTGCAAAGATCGTGATATTCATTCATAAGCTCCCTTATATTTCCATTAACTACCACGGCACCAATTCTTTCATTACCTGTGTGATGGATATGCCATTCTAAATCAACATGTATCGCATTATCCATATGGGGGTGCCTTGTCAGGATTGCCCTCATCTTAGCTGGAGAATATTTTTGTATTATGACATCGATTGGTACTTTTGGAACTGGAACGCCTCTTGAATTAACATATTGCATAATATCCCTGTTTCTATCATATCTTACTCTTGTAAATGCAAGCGGGTCGTCTAATATTCCTAGGTAGGGGTCGTTTCCACTTCTGACAAGGTGGACTACTTCAAAAAATTCCTGTTCATTATGCGCTACTTTGGATAAGAATAACCCTGCGAAACTTGCGCCCATCCTGTCTTCAGGGCCGTCAGATCTGACTATTACTGGATAGCCTAATCTATCAGCTAGTTTCATAGCTCCAACAACATCAGTTGTTAATTTTAATTTGTGCATTCCTAAAAATGCCAATGGTGCCTATCTTGCAGGAAATCTTTCAAATTCCGGAATTGGAACGTGAGGCAGCTGAGAAGCAATATATTCAAGAGTATTTCCTTTTCCTGTGATTGCCATAACTTTAGTTATTATTATTAGTTTTTAAATTTAACTCTATTATAAAGTAGTAAAACATCATAGCAAGCTCATCAGAATAATAGGCACCAGCAAACAAGCCATAGAATTGCTTCTTGAAACATTAACAATATTTGGCAGCAATCCAATTGCCGTTGCAACAGCCAGAATTAATAATCCTATAAAGCCGGAGAAATAAAAAACCATAAAGCAGACAAAAATAATAATTACGATGCTCAAGAGCGAATAATTCACCTTGTTCATTATTTTTGAAAATATTCTGCTGATGTACATTGTTAAGAATGTTGCAATTCCTCCGGCAATCAAGGCAACGGATAAAAATAAAATCAAAGTGTTCATGTCAATATTTTTCAGCAGCTGCTGGACAACGATTATTGAGCCGTTTCTTGCCTTTTCAATTGTAAATAAAGTTATTAAAGATAAAATCATTGAAACTGTGTTTATTCCTCCGACCATAATCAAATAGCTGAAAGTGTTTATCTCGCCGACAATCTGCGACGCTAAAACCGCTGCCTGCGCGGGCCCAAGACCCGGAAATATTGAAACTAACGAGCCGCTAAAGACTCCGCTTCCGATTGATTTGATTTTATCTTTCATTCCGACTTTAACGTGTTCGGTTACTTTTTGAGGGGGTAATTTAACTTTTTGCGCCAGGCTTAACAATAAAACACTTACGCCAAATAATCCCGACAGCATCGGAAGCAGCGGGTCTTTTAAATTTGGCATGCTCAAAACTATGATTCCCAAAATTCCGGATAAAATAACAATTCCAAAAGCCCAGAATTTTTTGTCAAGATTTTGCTCTCTTAGAATCATGAAAATTACAAGAGCAAGCAGCAGCCACCCGACATAATTTTTCAGGCTGTTAAAGATAATTGGCACAATAAAAATTAAAATTGGGGACATGGCAACCGTTGCAATCAGGCACAGCAGGCTTCCGATCGTAGCTAATCTAATCGCCTCATGCCCCATTCCCTGCAAAAGCAGCCTGTGCGCAGGCATGACTGCCATGGCAGTATCATCTGATGGGGCGCCAAGATAAGTCGCGCTTATAAAATCAGTGAAAGTATGTGTTATTGACATTGAAATTATAAAAGAAGCAACCGCGAGAACGTTTGTGTAGCCCAGCAGAACTGGAGAAATGCTCAGTAAAATCAGTGAAACTAAATTTATGTGCAGGCCCGGGGTGAGGCCCGTGATGACTCCCATCAGGCAGCCGAGAATAATTGCAACAACAATTTCAACCAGCACTAACTTACCACCTTTATTTTATCCGCAATAATCTCCTCTTTTCCGTTATAACTTTGTATCTTTCCGGAGATTTCAACAAAATCATTCTCATTTAAATTTACATTTTTATCAGTAAACACAACAACAGAAACCGGAACCTGCTGGCTTAGTTCGATGAAGACGACATTATTTCCAGCGGTTATCTTGCTTATTTTCCCGCTTAAGTTAACACTTTCTCCTATATTTTTATTCAAGAAATCCGGCTTGTAATCTTTCAGCTCAATCCTTTGGGAAATAAAAAACAAAGCAACTAATCCGACTAAAGAGCAAATCAGGGCTATTTTCAATAAAATGGTTTCTTTCATTATTAGTTTTGGTCAATTTAAGAGTGATTATAAAATATTTTCTATTATTACTTATTATCATATTTTTCTTATATGCTTAATTTATA
>JBBSWR010000027.1:0-2767 GCA_038046185.1 Nanobdellota archaeon | reverse complement strand
TTTGATTTTGTTACTACTATACAATAATATCACTTATATTTAAACATTTCGCTTCTGGAGTATACAGGTTGTTTTTGCTTCCCGCCGTCCCAAATCCAAAAGTTTTCGAGCGAATACACTTGGAGGTTGTTTCGCTATAAATCAAATTTGTTACTACTAACTAGTAATAGAACTTATATATAAACGTTTCGGTTTAACGAGTAAGCCTATTTGTTTGCTATATTGAATAAAATAAGCGCAAACTGTATTTTAAGGAAAACAACTGTCATTATGATCCTATTTAACAAACTCAACATTACTCATTTTCTCAAATTCTTTATCTCCTGTTAGAAATCTGATCCCAAGTTCTTGTGCCATCATATAGCTTATACAATCTGCGCCCGACATCTTTTTTTTCTTGTTATCAACACGAAACTTCATGGCCTTTTTGATTATTTCTGCTTTAACTTCCATCACAAAATCTTTATATTTGTCGATATAAAAATTGGCATTTTCAACATTTTCTCTAATTAGCTTATAGCATAATTCAGCAAATATAAAATCATTTATTATAATTTCTGACTCCAAATATTTTGCATAATCCGGGTTTCCGGCAATTATCTCAAAAAGAGCATAAGTATCAAAAACAAACTTTTGCATATTATTCTTCGCCCCAAAGTTCCCTATCTGTTTCTTTCATCATTTCTTCTGTTGATTTTTTAAACTTTATAGTCCCAAAAGTTTCTTTAAGCACATTAGATTTTTTTCCGATTAGCAAATTAATAGTATCGTTCTCTTTGATTCCCTCTTTTATAATTTTATCTTTAGGTATTACAACTCCAAATGACCTTCCCCACTTCCTCACTTTTGCTTCTACTTCCATCATGATTATATTGGTATAACCCTAATATTTAAACATTTCGCTTGTATGAGTAGATTCATTTATTTACTATATTGTAAACATATCTACTAATAACCAAGCAAACATTTATAAATAAATGATAATTGTTATGAATACGATATTCTATGTCTAAAAAAGACAAGCGCCCATACGGTCAGCCAAATGAAAATGCCGGGAATGTTCCGGTTCAGCCAGTTCCTCCGGGACCGGCTGCGCAGCTTCCGAAAGATGTCCAGGAAAAGCTTGAAGCCATAAAATCAAAACTGGAAAAATTCCACAAAAAAATTCTGGAAAAATTTGATAAGTATATAGTTGGAGTTGCATTAATGCCCCCTCCCAAGCCCGAGGAACTTCAGCAGTTGCAGCAGCTTCAAAATCCTCAGCTGCCCGCTCCGGCAGTTCCGCCGGCACCTGCTCCCGAAGACAAAGACAAAATTCATGTTCTTGTTTTGGTTGATGATTCCGACAGTAAGACAATGTCTAAGCTGGAATTGAAAGATAAATTGACGGCCATAATTTTAAGCATCGGAAAAGAAATCGATCCAAATATTACTCCTCAAACCTTAATCTTATCAGAGCTTTGGCAGAATTGTTTCGACGCAAAATATGAGCTACTACAGTTAATAGCGTTATCAGCTCCCATTTACGACACGGGAATGCTGCAGGCAATTAAGATTGCAGAAGTGCATAAGACAATGGTCCTGAAGAAATTTGAAAAATATATAGTCTCCTATGTTTTGGCAGGCTCATTGGTCCAGGGCAAAGCGACTCCTACAAGTGACATCGACGTGTGGATAGTAATTGATGATACCGACGTAAAGCGCATGACCAGAGTGGAATTAAAAGACAAATTAAGGGCCATAATAATTGGCATGGGCATAGAAGCCGGCGAACTGACAGGAATAAAAAATAAAATAAACATTCAGGTTTACATTCTGACAGATTTCTGGGATTCATTAAGGGAAGCCAATCCTGTAATTTTCACATTATTAAGGGATGGAGTTCCATTTTTTGACCGGGGAATTTTCATGCCATGGAAGCAGCTGCTGAAGATGGGAAAAATAAAGCCGTCGGCAGAAGCCATTGACATATTCATGGGCTCCGGCGAGCAGGTCATAAGGCGAGTTCAGTTAAAATTGAACGAAATAGGCATGGAAGATATCTATTATGCTTTATTGACCCCGAGCCAGGCAGCTTTGATGCTATACGGGGTTGCGCCTCCCGCCCCGAAAGAAACGGGCAAATTAATGAGGGAAATTTTTGTTCAAAAGGAAAAATTGCTGGAAGACAAATTTGTCAAGACTCTGGAAAAAGTTGTTGAAATAAGGAAGGCAATTGAGCACGGCGACAAAAAAGAGCTGTCCGGCAAGGAAATAGACGAATTGATGGCCGACGGCGACAAATACCTGAAAAGAATTAAAAGGCTTTTCACCCAGATAGAAAAAATAAGGGAACAGCATGACATGCTTAACATTTATGATACTGTAACCACCGTTATAAGGGATGTTCTCAGGCTGGAAGGAGTTGAAAAAGTAAAGGAAAATGAAATTATGCACGTCGTTGAAGACAAGCTGGTTTCTGAAGGAAAAATGCCCTCAAAATTTTTGAAGACCATTCAGGATATTGTCAGGGCAAAAAAAGATTATGATGACGGAAAATTGTCCAAAGTCGAAATCGAAAAAGTTCACCGTGAATCCGGGGCTTTGATAAAATTCCTCGTTGAGCACATGCAGCGCAAGAGAAGCCGCGAGCTGGAAAGGCTGAAAATAAGAGTCAAATACGGCGAGAAGTTCGGAGAGGTAATTCTGCTGGGAAACGAGGCTTTTATTACCTATGATTTGGACAGCGAGGAAAAAGAAATTACAAAAGCAAAATTAAACCCCGACG
>JBBSWR010000026.1:0-3456 GCA_038046185.1 Nanobdellota archaeon | reverse complement strand
AAGCCTTATGTAAAGGACACAGCATCTTTAATGAATGATTCTTTAAATAAAAACAGGAAAGTTTTGTTTGAAGGCGCGCAGGGAACTTTGCTTGATGTTGACTTTGGAACTTACCCTTTTGTTACATCTTCCAGCGCGACAACCGGCGGAATCTGCACGGGCCTGGGAGTTCCGCCAAAAAAAGTGCAGAGCGTTCTGGGAGTCTGCAAGGCGTACAAGACAAGGGTAGGCATGGGCCCATTTCCTTCTGAAATTACCGGCGATACTGCAGAGAAGCTGCAGAAGGTCGGAAAAGAATTTGGAGCGACAACTGGCAGGCAGAGAAGGGTCGGATGGTTTGATGCCCTGATAGGAAACTATTCAGTCATGATTAACGGAATTGATTCGATTGCCCTGACAAAGCTTGATGTCCTGACAACGGTTGAAAAATTAAGAATATGCGTTGCCTACAAGTACAAGGGAAACATAATAAAAAATTTCACAACAAACATGAAAATCCTGCAGAACTGCGAGCCGATTTACGAGGAGCTTGACGGCTGGTGGGACGACCTGACTAAGATAAAAACTTATGACCGGCTCCCGAACAATGCAAAGAAATATTTAAGGAGAATTGAAGAATTGCTTAAAGTTCCTATTTCCATTGTTTCCGTTGGCCCAAGAAGAGACCAGACAATAATCACTAGGCAAGAGTTTTTGTTTTGATAAAAGAAATTTAAATTAATTCAATTTTTATGAAAAAAATATTTAAACATCGATATTTGTTTCTTTTAGTTTTAGGGATAATAATTCACTTGATTTGGATGTATTTATCTGTTAGTTTTAAACTTTTATCAATTTTATTATCACCATTCGTCATAATAACCATTTTATTCTGGAGTATTATCACAAAATTAAATAATTTTAATATGCTAGAGCCTTCTAATCTTACTTTAGTGGAATTAAGCAAAGGAGAGATTATAACTTTTCCTATCTTTGGAGGGATGATATTTTCAATAATTTTATATTTAATACTTCATAAAAATAATAAAATCAAAAAGATTGTTCAATCTTTTATTTTGATAATATTTATATATAGTTTAATACTAGAACTATATCCAATTCTTTCTTCTGATATAATAAATGCAAAAAATGCTAATGTTGGTAGTGGTAATTTGTTACCTTTTTTTAGATTATTAATGATTGTTATTTCCATATTTTTTTTAATTAATTATATAAAAAATAATAAAATTGATTTTAGAACTATGTTTAAGAGTCTTATTAAATATTTATTCTTATTATTAGAAATCATGATTGTGTTTTTTATCAGCATACTATTTCTTAATTGGAACATAATGGAAGGTGCTACTATAATAGATAATATATCCATGAAACTATTGATTTTTATAACTGGTTTTTTATTCTTTTACAGCCTAGAAGAGATTAAAGGTATATTGTTAAAAAGTGAATAATAAATGCCCTATTCCCAATGGGTTTTTCAAACCTTCTCCACGATCACTTTCTCGACCTTGATAACAAATTTATTTCGGCACAAAAATAACATTTTCCTTATTCTTAAAAGCCCTGTCCCCGGTTGCGAATTTCATGTTGTTTTCCAGTGCAAAGATATATCCAACACAATCAAAGATTGATAAATCTTCTTTCTTGTGGTCTATTCTGTATTTCAAAGATTTTATTAGTATTTCCCTATTTACCGGGTGGCAGTATGAAGATAACCTTTTGTGCCAATAATCAGCTTCTTGCTGGCCTTTTTCTTTGTAAACAAGAATGTAGAATTCTGCCATAGTCATATCAGTTATTATAAAATCCTGATCAAGAAACTTCATAAATTCAGGGTTTTCCTGCTTTATCTCTACTAAAATATAAGTATCGTAACATATCATTTTAGAAATATTTACTCTCTTTTCCTCTCACTTCCTTTAATAATTGCTCCGTAGGCTTGCTGAACTTTCCTGAGCCGAACAATTCCCTTAAAGGGTTGTCCTTTGGCCTAATGTCAAAAAAAACTTCCTGGTTTTCCCGTATCTTAAGCTCCTTTGCAACTTTCTTGGGTATGATAATCCCAATTGAGCTCCCCCATTTCCTTGTTTTGCTTATCATCATTTTAGTTATATTATTAATATAATTATTATATGTAGAGTATAACTAATATAAAAATGTTTGTATTTAAACTTTCTCCACAACTAACTTCCCTTTCTCGACTTTAACAACAACTTCTTCCGTTCCGGTAAACTGTGAAATGTCAGTTGCAATCTTGGGCAGTAAAATTCTGTTGGCCCTGAAATCAAGGTTGGTTATTATCTGCGTTGCCATCTCCCCGCTTAAGCCAAGGTCTTCAAAGATTTTTTGCGTTGCCTCATCCCTGTCGCGGGCGGAAAATATTTCTGATTTTTCAAAAAGGTACTTTGCAATCTTGTCAGCAACATTGATGCCTGTTGCTTTTGTTATTCCCTGCAGCCCCGGAGATAAGTTTGCCTCAATCACAACAGGCCCTTTCGGGCTTTCAAGCATGTCAACTGCGCAAATATCGGCTCCGATTGAAATTGCAGTGTCTATGGCAATTCTTTTTGTTTTTTCATCAAGAACGACAGCCTGCCCTGTGCCTCCTGCATGTATGTTGGCGCGCATTTCGCCTCTGACAGCCTTTCTTTTCATTGACGCGACAACTTTGTCCCCTATAACTATTGCCCGAACATCAACTCCACCTGTTTCTATGTATTCCTGAATTAAAAACGGCTGGTTTAACGCAAACAGAGCGTCAAGCATTGAAGAGGCAGCGGCGTAGCTCTCCGCGAACATCACGCCCTTTCCGCCCGTCCCATGCGGGAACTTTAAGACTATTGGATAAGTGACTTCGTTCAGAATTTTTTTTGCAGCCCTTGTGGATGAGGCAAGATAAGTCGCAGGCATAGGGATGCTGAAATGCTGCAGCGCAAGGTGTGTCAATAATTTGTCGTGGCCTATAGTAAATGTTTCCGGCTTTATCGGCATGTAAGAAGTCCTGTGCAGGGCCAGTGTCACAGACCTCAGAAGCGTGGCGTACCTGAAAGAGCCCCGTGCGTATATGCAGCTGTACTGCGGCAGCTGATTGCCCTGATAAAGGACATTTAATTTTCCCGCTCCGCCAAGATTGACCTCAACGTCCCTTAAATCAATATTGTCAACTGCGTCAAAATATTTTTTCATCTCTTCCAGAATCATCAAAGAGCTTTTGCTTCCAAGGGACATTACTGCGGATTTCATACAACCTTTTTCTTTACAAGAAAAAGCTTGACCAAAAAGTTTTGAGCATAGCTCAAAGCCCTCTTGAAGAGGAACTCGTCAAGCTTGAAGAGGCATAAAGCCTCTGTTTTTCCTGTTGTTTTTTATTTTCTATCATTTTTTATTTATTCGGGTCAATTAGGAACCCGTTTTTTAAAATATTCTGCCCGACTAAAATGCGGTATTTCATGTGAGCCC
>JBBSWR010000025.1:0-2040 GCA_038046185.1 Nanobdellota archaeon | reverse complement strand
GAAGACAAAAAAGACCGAAAATTTGGCAGTAACGGAAGAAGACCTAAACGGGCTTTTTTCAAAACAAAAAACAGAGCAGGCAGCAGAACAAAAACAGGAAAAATCAGCAACAGCTAATGTTAAAATTATTAATTCATACAAAGAAGACCCAAAAAAGCGGGAGGCTTCGGATTTTGTTGATTATTTTAACATCAGGTACAGGGCAATCGAAAAAATCCTGAAGCAGCACCAGGAATTAAAAAACACAGTATCAATAAGCAAAATACTTAATAAAAAAGATAAGGAAGCAATATCTATCATAGGGATTGTAAGCAGCAAGCAGGTAACAAAAAACGGAAATCTTCTTTTGATGCTGGAAGACCCTACCGGCCAAAGAAGAGTTTTAGTCAACAAAAACAAGCCGTCACTTTTCAACGAGGCAAAAGACATAGTTTTGGATGAAGTGATAGGCATTGTTGGTGTAAATGTTGATACGCTCATGTTTGCCAACAACGTTATATGGCCGGAAGTTCCGACGAGCAAAGAGCTGATAAAAGCGCCGGAAGAAAAATATGCTATTTTCCTGTCAGACCTGCATGTCGGCTCGTAAAAATTTCTGCCGGAAGATTTTGAAAAATTTTTGAAATGGATAAACTGCGAGATGGGGAATGAGCAGCAAAGGCACATAGCAAAAAATGTTGAATATATTTTTATTGCAGGAGACCTGGTTGACGGCGTCGGAATTTATCCCGGGCAGGATACAGAATTATTAATAAAAGATATTTATGAGCAGTACAAAGCGTGCGCAGAGTACCTGAAGCAGATTCCCTCCCGCATTCCCTTAATAATCTGCCCCGGCAACCACGACGCGCTGAGGATTTCCGAGCCGCAGCCGATTTTATCAAAAGATTATGCAAAACCTTTGCACGAATTGAGCAATGTAATTATGGTTTCAAATCCTTCCCTCGTCAACATAAATTCTTCAGAGAATTTCTCCGGATTTGATGTTATGATGTATCATGGATATTCTTTTGATCATTACGTTGCGGAAGTTGATTCATTAAGAAACCAAGGCGGCTATGACAGGGCGGATTTAATAATGAAATTTTTGCTGAAGAGGAGACATCTTGCCCCGACACACACATCAACTTTGTATGTTCCAGATACAAAAAAAGATCCGCTCGTTATAGAGAAGGTTCCTGATTTTTTCCTGAGCGGCCACATTCACAAGTCTGTTACAGCAAATTACAGGAATACTACCTTAATCTGCGGAAGCTGCTGGCAGGGAAAAACTTTGTTTCAGGAAAAAGTAGGCCACAATCCGGAGCCGAGCCGAGTTCCAATAGTGAACCTGCAGACAAGAGATGTAAAAATATTGAAGTTTGGTCAGTAAAATGGCAGCCGACAAAAAATATTTTGAAAGAATAACCAAGCAGATAGATAAAACTTACACAATAGCCAACGAAGCGAGAGCAAAAGGATATGACCCAGAAGAAACTGTAGGAATTCCACTTGCAAAAAACATGGCTGAGAGGGTTGAGGGGCTTGTAAGCGTCATGGCGCCGCAGATAATAAATAAAGGAATCCCTCAGAGAATAAAAGAGTTGGAAACAAAATTCGGAAAACTTGACTGGAGAGTTGCGCTTTCTGTTTCACTTGAGGTGGCGCAGGAAAAATTCTGCAAATTTGCCACGCAAAAAGAAGCCATTGAAACTGGGATTAGAATTGGAATTGCTTATCTTACCCTCGGAGTTGTTGCATCCCCTCTTGAAGGATTTGTCGAGCTGAATATCAGGAAAAGGCAGGACGGAAAGGAATATTTTGCATTAATGTATGCGGGCCCAATCAGGAGCGCAGGCGGAACAGCTGGGGCTGTCAGCGTTGTTCTTGCAGATTACCTGAGAAAAAGTTTTGGATTTGAAGCTTATGACCCCACTGAAAAAGAAATAAGGAGAATGGTCACGGAGCTTTATGACTATCATGAAAGAATCACAAATCTACAGTACCTTCCCAGCCAGAAAGAAATCAGATTTTTAGTTGAAAATCTTCCTGTTCAAATCG
>JBBSWR010000024.1:0-9738 GCA_038046185.1 Nanobdellota archaeon | reverse complement strand
ACAAAAGAAACTCGGACAGTAGGTGTGGGAACCATCAGTAATCGGTTGAGAGCAACAAGCAATGTTCCCCTGATAAAAAATTTAGTAAATAATATTCAAAAAGATTAAAACATCAAACAAAAATAAAACTTGCAGCTAAAATGATTGACAAAAAAGAATTCGCAAAGCTCTCTCCCGAGGAGAGGATAAAACGGCTGAAGCAGCTGGAAGAGGAGAGAAAAAAAGACGCAACCGAAATAGACCAGCTTATAAAACAATCAATGCAGGAACTGAGGACGGACAAGCTCGCAGAGGAAATTACTCCGGAGCGCAAGGCTGTTGACATTTCAAGATTATTTGAAAAAGAAAACGGAGGCAGGCTTGAGAAAACTGCAAGGCAGGCGAACAGTGCGGCGGGAAATTACCAAACTATAACTCAAGTATACCAGGCTTACTCACAGTTAAGAGAATTTTACGGCATTGTTGCCGGCGGAAGCAACCTGAATCAGGACCAGCTTAAGGCGATAGGGCAAATAGGGGAAAAGCTAAACGTTGCCGAGAAATACATGACCGAGAGCGAGAGAACGGCATCCAAGCTTAACGCAAGCAAGGCAGTTTTGTATAAATTAAAAAAAGAAACCGGACTGGAGTAGTCAAGAAGTTGTCGTTTTAAGCAGATACATAACCGGATCAAGCTGTTTCCACAATTTAAATTTCTCCCATTCCTGTGAATCCATCCCCATTATCGGGACAAGTGAAGACATATTTAAGTCAATTGTAGGGTGTTTCATATAACGGACAAATCTTGCTCCTTTCTCAATTGTAGAACTGTCAATAAGCCCAAATCCTGAATCACCGCTTCCGGTTTTTAGGACGTCGTTTACGCCGGAAGATTCGTAAGCGCTTCTTGCCTTAAAGCTCCCCAAATATCCAAACAGTTTTCCGTAATCAACATAAGGAGTATGAATAAAACTGCCATAATTTTTTGGCGCAGTTCCATAACCCCCAATATGTTCTTCTTTATTATCCTTAATTATACTGTAAATCTTCCCAGTTTGTGCAGGTGATTTTTCTTTTGCTTCCTTTCTTGCAGTTTCAATCGAATTTCTTATAAAAATATTAATTAAAGTTGAGATTGGGATTTGAGGGGAAGGTTTTTTTGCACTTATTTTTTGTTTTTTTGAAGTTACCTTTAATCTGGGAACTTTGATTCTGGATTTGCCTACCTTAATCTTAGAAAAATCTATTTTTACTTTTTCAGCCAGCGTCGCGCCCGTCATTTGGTTCACTTGGATATGATATCCAACAGGTATTAATAGTTTGTGGTTTTCTATAATAAGTGTGTTATCCCGAAACTATTTCCCTACGACAAGTTTCTTCAAGATATGAAACTTACTCAAGGGAAATTAATCGAGACAATAAGGCAGAAAAATAAGGGTTGGACAACATACCAGGCAAGAAAGGCAGCTGGAATCTCCGTTAGGAGAGCAAACCAAGTTTACAAGCAATATCTGCTCACTGAGCAGATTCCGGAAATAGGCAGGAGGAACGGCAGGCCTATAAAGCCAATTGAAAATTGGGAAATTAAAGTCGTCAAAGAGGCTTATGAGAAATACAAAGTGTCTGCGGATACTTTGGAAAAGTTTATAGAAAAAGACTGTAAATTGCATATGGACCACAACAGAATCCATCGGATTCTGGTTGAGCTTGGATTTTCAAACAAAAAAGGCAAGACTGATGTGAGAAAGAAAAAGTGGATAAGGTATGAAAGAAGGCACAGCCTGACTGCTGTGCATATTGACTGGCATTATGATGCAAGAGAGCAAATTTGGGTATTTGCCGTACTTGATGACGCAAGCAGAAAACTGCTTGCTTTGGTTGAGTGTATGCACGCCACAACAGAGCAATCGATTTATGGTATGAAGCTTGCCATGCAGCATGGCAGAATAAAGCAGTGCATCTCAGATCATGGAACGCAGTTCATTAAGACCGGAAAGGAGTCTTCATTCAAGGAGTTCCTCGACGAGAATGGAATAAAGCAGATACTTTGCAGGATCAAGCATCCGCAGAGCAACGGCAAGGTCGAGAAGTTCTTTGACTTGTATCAGAATAAGCGAAGCTTATTCAAAAGCAAAGAAGAATTTGTTGTTTGGTACAATGAGATAAGACCGCATAGGAGCCTTAATTTTGAGGTTCTTGAGACGCCGTCTCAAGCTTTCATCCGAAAGATGAAAGCGGAGGTTTAATATTATGAAACGAATTAATCTGACGAAAGGAAATCATTACAGGATAACACAGTTTTCTATAATAAGGTAAAGTATTTAAATGAAATAAAAAGTTACAATGAATATGAAAGAAGCCAAATTTAACAAGATAAAAAGGGAATACGATGATTTCTACAAATCACTTATGAAAAGAGGCAAGCTTCCGATGTGGAGCACCGAAAAAGGCTTCTGGAACGCGTCAATTGCAGACGAAGTTTTTGAAAGCTTTAAGAAAGTAAAGCTTAACAAATTCAAGAATTTTCTTGATATAGGGAGCGGTGACGGAAAAGTTGTGCTGATTGCCTCTTTATTCTGCAAAAACGCTGAAGGCATAGAGATTGATGATGTCCTGCACCACAAGGCCCTGGAAATTCAGTCAAGGCTTAAAGTGAATAACGCTGTTTTCCATAACAAGGATTTTTTCGAGCATGATTTCTCAAAATATGACGTGCTGTTCAGCGCCCCTGATACACCCTTCGAAAGAGGATTGGAAAACAAACTGCTTAAAGAAATGAACGGCAAATTAATTCATTACGGGCACCATTTTCATCCAGCCAATTTAAAGAAAGAAGATTCTTTTACTGTAAACGGGACTTTAGTGAGCTTGTATTCTAAGTAAAAATCATAAATCCAAAATTTTCTCCTGATATTCCTACATCATTTACAAAGAAATTATTTTTATCAACAATCCTAAGCTTATTATTAGAAGAAACCAAAAAGTATAGCTTACTTTTTGTCGTGCTTACGACATCACTATAAATTGTTTCATTGTTATTTATCTCATACCTCCTTAATAAGAATATTCCTTCATCCATTGTATAAATAATTGCAGATTTCAAAACGCTGGAAAACATTTCAGCAAGCTGCTTGGAATGCTTTTGTATAATCTTCAGATTATTTTTTGTAATCTCGATTGAAGGCCTGCAGTGAAAGCTGTGCGGAAAATGGCTTAATAATGAAATGTCAAAATGCCGTGCAGCAATATTATTATAAAATGGAAATTCAAAGCCATCTGAATTTTTAAGTGACTTTAAGGTCAAGTCAGTATTTTTCTCATCAAAATTTTTAGCAAAAAACTCGCAGCAGCATTTCGGATAGCCGAGAATTAATCCCAGCTCAAGATGATTATTTTTCTCCTCTGCAGTTTTTGCCTTTTCAGTTTTATCTTTGTCTTTTGACAGATAAACAAAAAAATGGCCCTTGCTTGAATCATCTTTAGGGATTTTTATCGATTTGTCTGAATAGAATTCGCTTTGAGTGTTTTGTTTTATGATTTTAAAGTCAGAAACTGAATAATTAATTTTATTATTTTTTAAAAATTCCAATACTTTATCCAACTCATCTTCAGAAACAATGATTCTTGCGCACGGCTTCGCATCATCAATGACATACAAAACTTCAAGGGATTTAGTTAGCGAATGAAATATTTGCTGAAGTCGGGGTATCATTCTTTAAAGTGAGTCCAAAAACTTTATAATCCTTTCTGAAAGTATAAAATCATAAAAATAGCTTCTAAGTCGTCAAAATATTAAAAATAGAAAACTATAAAAATAACACACTTCATTAAAACTTTTATGCCAAAAGAACAAGAACAAGCAGAGGATTTTGAGCACCAGCCATGCCCCCTATGCGGCGAGAAGACGCTGATATTGACAGAAAGAGACACTGAAGTGCCTTATTTCGGCAAAGTATATATGTTTTCTATGACTTGCAACAACTGCAAATACCACAAAGCGGATATTGAAGCAACCGAGCGCAAAGAGCCGTCTAAATATGAATTTGAGATTTCAAGCGAAGAGGATATGAAAGTCCGCGTAGTGAAATCATCTGAAGCAACTGTAAAGCTGCCTCACATTGCATCGATAACTCCAGGGCCTGCAGCACAAGGCTACGTTACAAATGTTGAAGGAATCCTTAACAGGGTCAAGTACCAAGTTGAAGTTGCGAGAGACAACGAGGAAGATGAAACCGAAAAGAAAAAAGCAAAAAATCTTCTGAAAAAGCTGTTAAACATAACCTGGGGGAAAGAAAAGCAAAAATTAATCATTGAAGACCCGAGTGGAAATTCTGCAATAATAAGCGACAAAGCTGTTAAAAGCCCGCTGAAAATGAAGAAAACAGATGAATAGATTGAAAATTAACCGGTGGTTTAAATAATAAAAGTTGGGATTATCGGCGGCTCCGGGCTCGAAGACCCTAAAATTTTGAAAGGCGCCAAAGAAGCGGCTGTTTCTACAAGGTTTGGAAATCCGACAAGCCCCCTCACCATAGGCAAAATAGGCAATGTTGATGTCGTGGTATTGTCGAGGCACGGCAAAAATCACACGATAAGCCCAAGCAATGTAAATTATCGCGGGAATATGTGGGCTTTGAAAGAGCAGGGCTGCACTCACATAATCGCAACGACCGCCTGCGGCTCCCTGAGGGAAAAAATAAAGCCCGGGCACTTGATTTTTTGCGACCAGTTCATCGACAGAACAAGAAGAAGTTCTACATTTTATGACATTGATAAAGTATGCCATATTCCGATGGCAGAGCCGTTCTGCCCGAAGCTGAGGGGCATTTTGGCAGAAACAGCAAAAAAAATGAATCTCAAGCATCATAAAAAAGGGACAGTTGTAACGATTGAAGGGCCAAGATTTTCCACAAAAGCTGAAAGCAATTTGTTTAGGCAATGGAATTGTGATGTAATAAACATGAGCACCGTGCCCGAAGTAGTGCTGGCAAGGGAAGCCGGCATCTGCTACGCAACAATTGCCATGTCAACGGATTACGACTGCTGGCACAAAACAGAAAAGCCCGTGACAATTGACATGATACTAAAGATAATGCACCAAAATGCCGAGAGTGTGAAAAAACTTTTGCTGGCGGCAATACCCAAGATAAACTATAACGATTGCAGATGCAAAGAAGATATAAAAACATCAATCATCGGCGGCAATTAAGATTTAACTTTCCAATGCTATCCTGTGATATTTTAAAATAATTTTTCCGGCTTCTTCAATATTTTTTCCGACCGCAACAACACCATGCCCTTTCATCATCACAAATTTTTTATCATCTAATTTTTTTAGGGCATCATATCCAATTTTTTCAGTTCCTGCTTCTGTAACATCTGTAACCGGAATGCCAAATTTTTTTGCAAATTTCATTATCCCATAATCATGCACGTGGAAAACCGCGTTAATGTCTTTTCTATTTTGATAGATTAAATAATGCATCTGCAGCTCTGTAGAGGGCTCGAGCTTTCCATGAACATAAGCAGTTTTTTCCGCAAAATCAAATTTTTCCACATAAACGAGCTCATCAGCTTTAATTGTGTTGAAATAAGTTTTTGTGCTCTTTATTATAAGCCCTTTTTTATGCCTAAAGCTCAAATTTCCAGATGAGCCGCTCCCGTACTGCGGAGCCAGTCCGGCATCATAAAATTTTCTGAACCAGCTTATTAATTCTTTAGATTTGTCTATGATTGGAACGCTGTTGCTGAGAAAAACAGTCCTGAACTTTGCTCCTCCATAGTTTTCCATTTTAATAATTGCCTTTAACAAATTTTTCAATCTCTTTATCAATCGGCATTATAACCCCTTTCTCAGTTATAATCCCGGTGATATATTTTGCCGGGGTAACATCAAAAGCAGGATTTTTTGCGCTACTTCCTTCTGGCGCAATTCTGACTTTTATCCTTTTTTTATTTTCATCAACTCCGGAAACATACAAAACCTCATCTTGGCTTCTTTCCTCAATTGGAATATCCTCACCTGATTTTGAATTTGGATCAAAAGTAGATAATGGAGCTGCAACATAAAATGGAACATTATTTTCTTTTGCCAGGACTGCTTTTTCATAAGTGCCTATCTTGTTTGCGACATCGCCGTTCATTGCAATGCGGTCAGCCCCGACAATAACAAAATCAATTTCGCCTTTTTTCATAAAATAGCCCGCTGCATTATCCGCAATTATTGAATGCGGAATTTTTTCCTGCGCCAATTCCCACGCAGTCAAGGACATTCCCTGGTTTCTCGGCCTTGTCTCATCGGCATAAACAAAAATATTTTTTTTGCTGTAGTGCGCAAGCCTTATCGGAGACAAGGCTGTGCCAAAATCAACGCAGGCAAGCGCGCCAGCATTGCAGTGCGTCAAAATATTTTGATTATTTTTTATTAAATTACTTCCATGCTCTCCAATCTTCCTGCAGACTTCAACACTCAAATCAGCATATTCCTGCGCAGCCTCAAAAGCCATCATTTTTGAATTTGTTATGCTTCCTTCAGCAAACATTTTTGATTTCACAAAATTCAGGGCGTAATTCAAATCGTTTGCCGTCGGCCTTGTTGAATTTAATAATTGGAATGATTCGCCGACATACTGTTTGAATTCGTTGTAGCTTTCACCTTCATACTGCATGGCAGCCTGCGCCAATCCGAATGCGCCTGTGGCTCCGATTGCAGGAGCGCCCCTGACAATCATTGTCTTTATCGCATTTGCCGTATCTGCATAATTTTTTGATTGGTAAATTTCAAATTTAAAAGGCAGCAGCAGCTGATTTATCATATAGACAGAATTATCCATCATCCAGACTGTCCTGTAATTTAGATTGTTTATCAGCATTGCGAAATAAGAATAGAGTAATTGTTTAAAAACATTTTCAAACAGAAAAACTATAAATATAAGCTGGGATTATTCAGGATTATGGACTTAAAAAATACCATAAGGACAATACCCAACTGGCCCAAGCAGGGGGTAATGTTTAGGGACATTACAACTTTGATGAAAGATGCCAACGCGTTCAACTATGTTATAAACAAGTTCTGCGAGCGATACAAAGAATATGACATTGACTTAGTTGCAGGCATTGAAAGCAGGGGTTTTATTCTTGGCGGTGCAATTGCCAGCGAGCTTCACAAAGGGTTTATACCAATAAGAAAAGAAGGCAAGCTGCCGCATAAAACTGAAAAAGAAAGTTATGAATTGGAGTATGGCAGGGCAACTATTGAAATTCATGTGGACGCTATTCCGAAGGGAGCAAAAATCCTGCTTGTTGACGATTTGATAGCCACTGCGGGTACCTTGGTTGCTGCTATTAACCTCATAGAAAAGCTAGGTGGGCAAGTAGTTGAATGTGCAGTTATAATAGAACTGCCAGATTTGCATGGCAGAGAAAAAATAGAGACAAAAGGTTACAAATTATTCTCGCTCGTTCAGTTCGGGGGCGAGTAATTACTCAAAAGAATTTTTCTCCAACACCGCAAACCCGCTTACTTGATTGTCAACCTTGAACCCATTGCAATCTTTGATTTCGCTTGCTTCTGATAATTTTCCGTTGCAGTTAACAAAAAGAACATCCCTGCAGTATCTTAAATCATTTTTCTCTTCGCAGACAGCAGAAGTAAAAGTCTTGAACTCAATGCTTTTTGAATCTTGTTTAATCTCATCCTTATTGGTGCCTGAACTCACAGCCATAAAGCTAAACAAGGATAAGCCTACAAGTACTAGTAAAAATATAACCAACCCCCTCATAGAATAATGTATTATAATTACGAGTATTTAAAGATTTCTATTTTCGTTACTTTAAAGTAGTTATAATAAAATTAGTTAAATATGAAGTTATGATCACTATTGGATAAATTATATTTAATCAAATCTATTTCTCCACAATCTCTCCATAACCAATCAATCTGAACCTGTTCCCTATTCTTCTGGAGATTGTGACTCTTGATGTAGTATCAGCGCAAACCGGCAGTTTCAACCTGCACCTTATTTTATTTTTTCTTAATTCAATTACCATTCCGACAGTTGCTGCGGAATTAACATTAAGCATCAGCGGCTCAGTCATTTTGATTGGGTCAACATTCAGTTCTTCCTGCGTTCCGACAACCCTTTTCAGCAGATGGACATCAAGCAATAATTCATTCCAGACTTTTGGAAGCTTGCCCGGCAGTCCGACAAGCGAGCCGGTTAATTGATCAGACTTAACGACAGAAGGGTCAAGGGAAGTCAAAACTCCTATTGAGCCGCCCGGCCCGACTGATTCAAGATTCACGCTGCCTGAAATTAAGCTTGTGATTTTTGTTGTTATAGATTTCCAGACCTGCTGGTTTTTCTCAATCATTACTCTTCCGGGCCTTATCTCAATATTGTCTCCGATTTTAAAAACGCCCTGCCTTAGGCTTCCACCGAGGACTCCGCCCACAAGCTTTTCCGGCGTTATTCCCGGCCTGTTGATGTCAAAACTTCTTGCGACAAGCATTATAGGCGATTTTTTTTCATCCCTCTCAGGAGTTGGAATATACTTATCAATTGCTTCCATCAGAAAATCAAGCCCGACTTTGTGCTGCGCTGAAATAGGAATTATCGGGGCGTTTTCAAAACTTGTGCCCTTGAGAAAATTTTTAATCTGCTCGTGATTCTTAATGGCCTGCTCTTCATTAACCAAATCAATCTTATTCTGCACAATGATTACATTTTTTATTCCTATGATTTCGAGCGCCATCAAATGCTCCCTCGTCTGGGGCTGCGGGCAGGTTTCGCTCGCTGCAACCAAAAGCAGAGCGCCGTCCATTATTGTTGCTCCTGAAAGCATTGTTGCCATCAAAGATTCGTGTCCCGGCGCATCGACGAAACTAACTTTTCTCAGCGGAACTGATTTAGAACTGCAGTGTGGGCATTCTTCTTTTGTTGTGAATGCTTTTGCGCCTTTGCATTTCTCGCATTTTCTGAACAAAACATCGGCATAGCCCAGCCTTATTGTGATTCCGCGCTTCAGTTCTTCAGAATGAGTGTCTGTCCACTTTCCGCTCAGCCTTTCGAGCAAAGTTGTTTTGCCGTGGTCTACGTGGCCGACCATTCCAATGTTGACAGCTGGCTGTGGAGGAAGTTCATTTTGTGCTTCTTCTTTCTTTTTAGCCATGTTTTATTTAAAAGTTTGATTTCGGTTTCTTTATTTTTAATATGGGGAATCTTGATAATTTAATATTTTTTCAAAATTCGCTATAAACAAAATTATTCAGGGAGGGAATATCTCGTTGCACTAAATGAGTAATTGGTTGCCCTCCACCCACCCATAAACATAGAAGGCTAATAGTGCAAAATTAAAAAAATTTATTCTTTCTTTTCTTCCTTTGCTTCAGCTTTTTCCGGAACACCTAGCGCTTCGTGAAGTTTTTTGGAGCCTGATTTTGTTACTTTAAGATTTATTTGCGAAATTTTCTCGTGTATCTTGTGGCCGCAGACGGTTTTTCTCCTTTTTATTCCTTTTCCGGCGCCTCTGAAGCCTATTCCGCGCAAAATTGTCATTTTCTTCCTTGTTCCTAAAATTCCCCTTCTCATTGGAAAGCCGCAGTAATCCGAGCCTCCGGTTATCTGGAACTCAAAGCCAGGAACCTCAAAGGAGTCTCCTTTGACAGACTCGCCCAAATTCAAGCCGATGAAAGGCCTTGCAAGGTCATCCTTTATTTCCTTCTGGAATGTTTTTCCCGTTGCCGGGTCTGAAATGCAT
>JBBSWR010000023.1:0-2116 GCA_038046185.1 Nanobdellota archaeon | reverse complement strand
GCTGCCGCGCTTATCTGGCTTGGAGTGCAATACGAATTATCCACTTTGATTTCAGGAGGAACGGCAACCGGCAAGACATCAATGCTCAATGTCGTTGCAAATTTCTTTCCCCCAAATCAGAGACTAATAAGCATCGAAGATACCAGGGAAATCCAACTGCCAAAATTTTTGCACTGGATTCCTATGGTTACGAGGCTGCCAAATCCTGAAGGCAAGGGCGAAGTTTCAATGTTGGACCTGCTTGTTAATTCATTAAGAATGAGGCCTGACAGGATACTTGTCGGCGAAATCAGAAGAAAGGCAGAGGCCGAAGTTCTGTTCGAGGCAATCCATACGGGGCATTCAGTCTATGCAACAGTCCACGCAAACGACGCTGCTGAAACAATAACCAGGCTGTCAAATCCGCCGATTGATATACCGAGATCAATGCTGCCGGCCATTTCAATGATTATAGTGCAGTACAGAAACAGAAGGACAGGAACAAGAAAAACATTCCAGATAGCTGAGATTCTGCCAAATGCGGAGCCAAATGTCCTTATACAGCTGGACATCAGAAAAGGGATTTTAAAAAAGGTTGCAAACTCAAAGGCACTGCTCGGCACAATAGAAATGTTCACCGGATACACAAGAAACGAGCTGAACAAGTCATTAAATGAAAAGGCCGCGGTCCTAAAATGGATTGTTAAAAACAAAATAGACGCCGTGGACACCGTCGGAAGAGTCATGGCAGAGTATTATACGGATAAGGACAACTTGATGGGTTACGTAAAGAAAAACAAGCCCTGGGGCGACTAAAATGGTCACAATCGTTCCGAGGAACTTTAGGTTCCTCATTGCAGGGTTTTCGTCAACGTTTTGTCAAAAGGTTGTAGGTGATCAAAATTAAAGCAGGATTTTTAAACACATTACTTCAGAGAATCTCAAAAACTGCCCCGAGCCTTAAGCTTAAGCTAAAGGAAGCGGGGATGGATGACCGGCCTGAAGATTTCATAAAAAAAACATTTATTTCTGCTTTTTACATGACAACCGGCCTGGTTGTCACGCTGTTCCTTGTGCTCGCAAAATATAATGTGCTCAAGGGTGCCGCATTTGTATTTGTGCCGATAGTGTTTATTGTCATGTTTTTTTACATGTTCAAGCTTCCAGACCTGAAAATAACAAAAAAAGAAAAGGAAATCAGCAAGGAAATTGTTTTTGCGGGAAGATTTATGATAATTGAGCTTGAGTCCGGAGTTCCGCTGTATAATGCAATGGTTAATTTGTCAAAAAATTTCCCGGTAGTTGGAAAGTATTTTAAGGAGATAACTGACAAAATTGACCTTGGAACAAGCATGGAAGACGCATTGAATGACGCAGTTGAGTTTATTCCCTCAAACGACTTGAGAAAAATATTTTGGCAGGTTATGAACTCCATAAGGACAGGCTCGGATATTGCAAAATCCCTTTACTCGGTGATGGATCAGGTTACAAAAGACCAGATGAATGAAGTGAACAAATACGGCAAGAAGCTTAATCCATTGGCAATGTTTTATATGATAATTGCAGTCATACTGCCGTCGCTTGGCGTGACTATGCTGATTATACTTTCTTCTTTTATCCAATTCCAGTTAAGCCTTACTATACTCCTTTCCCTGACAGCTTTCCTCGGATTCGTGCAGTTCATGTTCATAGCAATGGTAAAATTCTCAAGGCCAGCTATAGAATTTTGAAAATGTTTAATCTAAAAAATCTTTTTAAAAAGAAAACGGTGCAGGTTCAGCCAGAGGGAAGGATTGAATTCTTTAAGAAAAAATTCAAGAAACAGCAGGAAAAAAAACAGAAATCCCAGGAAAGAAAACAAAAATTAAAGCAGTACGTAGAAAGGGCAGGCATTGAAATAAACACCCAAAAGCTGCACAGGATTTTCTTCAACACGGCAATCGCGATAAATCTGCTCATATCTGCTTTTCTTATTTATTATTTTTCAGTGTCTTATGGGATTGGATGGGGCGCAATAGTCGCCTCTATGGTTATACTTTGGGTTTTGGTTTTTGTGCTGCTTATAGTGGCGTTCTGGGTGGTATTTTATCTTGCAGTTGACCTGAAGATATTCAGGAGAAAGATTAACATAGAGGAG
>JBBSWR010000022.1:0-1899 GCA_038046185.1 Nanobdellota archaeon | reverse complement strand
GAATTTCCGAATTTTGCCTTTGCGGCGAATACATAAGCCCCGGGATTAAGGTTTTTCGGGATGGAAATTGTTTTGAAAAAAGAAGCCTGTGACTTCACGACAACTGTCTCGCTCTCTGTGACAATTGTGTTTCCGTTCATATCTTTGACAAAATACTCCACGTCAACATTTACAGAATCAATTGTTTCAAGATTGAAAACCTTGACTTCTATTGTGGTGTCCTCGCCCTGTTTTACTCTCCTTTCTATTGCGACAGGATTTAAGTTCATGTCAAAAAGAACATCCTTGGTTTCTATTTCAACAACAATCGGAACTTCCCTTGCTGCCTTCTCAGATTTCAAAACAAGCTTTCCGACATAGATTCCCGGCTGCTGCTCGATTTTTTGGTTTGGAACAACAGAAGAAAAATTGAGCGTAACTATTTTTGTCTGCCCGGGCTTCAGGTTAAAATAATTTGAATCGGCGCTTACGATGTCAGCTATGCCAGGAATTTCTAAATTTATTGTTGTAGGCTCATTCCCGGTGTTCATCACCCTTATTTGTTTTTCCAGATAATCTCCGCTCCTTACCAGAACTTTCAGCAGTATCTGGTCAACATCGAAGTTGGGAATAACGTTTTCTGATTTCTTCAGCAAAACATCCCTATTCTGCAGGAAAAATAATGAGCCTCCTAAAATTAATATAAGAATTAAAACTAAAATAAGAAAAAATAATGGTCTTCTTATCTTGTGCTTTGGGTGATTTTGGGGATTGGTTCCTACATAAATCGACTTAATTTTTCCGTCATTTCCCCTGACATTATGGTAATAATAAGGGCCCAGCTTTTTGCCGTGTTTTTTAATATACCTCTTAAACACCAAAATTGCCCACCCCCGGAACTAAGAAGCAGCTGCCGGTGTAAAATAGCCTCCTGACTGGCATCAAAACCATACCTCTTTTTTGTAGTGTAACACTATCCAAGAACCAAATTTGTATATTTAAATATATTTCGGTCATTTGAACGGAAAAATGAGGCTATGTAATCTTATTCTAAGCATCAGAATTGTGCCATATTTGCGTTCTTTTTGATAAAATTAAATAATTTTGGAGAATTATACTTTGTTTTTTAGCCAAATTAAAATTAATTATGTTAAAAATTTTATGAAATCGCAGCAAAAAATCTTTTGCCCGAATTTATTTTTTCTTGCGCCCGAGCTTATTTGTAACAGTTTTCTTCGGCACAATCAGGTAGGTAAACAGGAAAATTAATCCGGCAAGTACCGCAATCAGGAGTGTGATTGTCAGCTTCGAGCTTGCAAGAGCTTTTGCAGCCAATCCGCTTTTTGGCACAATTTTGAATAATTCGCTTGACACTGCAAATGATTTCTCATACCTCAGCTCAACAATTGCAAGATAATCTCCCGGCTGGAGTTCCTTTGGTATCTTGAATGATTTGACAAATGAGGTTTGCTTTTCAACGGCAAATGTCTCGGACGATTCATAAACTATATTCCCGCTTTTGTCCTTTATTGTGTAGGTTATTGTTACATCCACTTTCCTCGGAGGGCCGACGTTCAGCAGAGTTATCTGCGCCTTTAGCTCGCCTCCGGCTTCAACTTCCCTGTAAGCTGAAGGTATGTCTATTTTTGCATCAAACAGAACATTCTCAGACTCAACTTCAATTATTACATCAACTGCCCTTCCAATATCCCCGCTTTTTATCATGACTTGGCCAAGATAAGAGCCGAGCTTCTTGCCGATTATATTGAGCTCCACTATTTTTGATTCACCGGGCTCAAGGCTGAAGCTGGAATCTGACAGGAAAAGAATATCATTTATCGTTGCAACATCTAAATTAAAGCTTAAGAGAACTTTGAAAAAATCAATTTTTCAACATAGAGTTATAAAAATCAGTGAATT
>JBBSWR010000021.1:0-1101 GCA_038046185.1 Nanobdellota archaeon | reverse complement strand
ATTTTTCAATATCCTTATTCAGAGAATATCCCTTGTCCCAAAGTTTCATTTTCTGATGCTCGTTAAATATTTCTTTCTGACAAAAATTTCCGGGGCATCTTCAAATGCAACTGCATCATCATTTTCCGGCTGCTGCAAAGAATTTGCTTTTTGCAGTTTCTGGCTTCTTAAAGAATACGCCTTCAATCTTATGGCATTTAATCTGATGAATCCGAGAGCATCCTTTTGGTCATAGCCGCCATGGATGTCCATGCTGCTTAAATCCTGATTATAAAGCGAGCTGCCTGATTCGCGCCCGGTTACAGCGCAATTTCCCTTGTATAATGACAGATGCACAGTGCCGTCTATGTTTTCCTGGCTTTTGTCAAAAGCGGCTTTCAGGAAACCCATTTCCGGAGAGTACCAGAAGCCGTTGTAGACAAGCTCTGCAAATTTTGGAATGAGCATATCACGCAGGTGCATCACTTCTTTGTCCATGGCCAGCCCTTCAATGTCGCGATGCGCAATATGCAGTATAGTTCCTGCAGGCGTCTCATAAACTCCTCTTGATTTTATGCCGACAAAGCGGTTCTCGACCATGTCGATTCTTCCAATCCCATTTTCTCCGCCTATTTTGTTTAGATACTGAAATAGGCTAAGCGGATTTTCAATTGCAATTCCGTTATTTTTATTCTTGACCTTTACAGGAATTCCGCTCTTGAATTTGATTTCAATGAAAGTTTCTTCGTCAGGAGCATCTTTCGGGCTCTTTGTAAGCTCAAACATGCTTTCATCCGGAGCCAGCAGAGGATCTTCAAGGATGCCGGACTCATAGCTTATGTGCATGAGATTCGCATCAGTGCTGTACGGCGCGGATGCCGTGGCCTTTATAGGAATCCCGTTTTCCGCCGCATATTTTATCATGTCAGGGCGCCCTTTAAATTTTGAAAGGAATTCGCTGTCTTTCCATGGGGCTATAATATTTATGCCGGGATTAAAAGTATAGTATGCCAGCTCGAATCTGACCTGGTCATTTCCCTTTCCGGTTGCGCCATGAGAAACAAAATCAGCATTTTCCTTTTTTGCAATTCCCATCTGTTTTTTGGCAATCAGCGGCCTTGC
>JBBSWR010000020.1:0-1372 GCA_038046185.1 Nanobdellota archaeon | reverse complement strand
AAGTGGTTTCCGCAAGCCGATAAAAGGTACATTGGTCAGCATCTTCAAAAGTTTGTAGATTACAATTCTGAAGTTTTTAATTTTCTTGGGGTAACTCCGTACATTATTGGATCCGACCAGCACTCGTCCATAGTATTTAGAACATCTCAATTTATTGGATCCATTCCATTGCGTTCACCAGATACTGGAAAACAGATTGGGGATTTTGTTGTTGTACCTAGATATACAGGAAAAAATAGGTATGAAGACTACATTGAAATTCTAAATTTACTTGGTAGCGACATAAGTCCTCAGGTGATAGATAGTTTGCCATTAGCCTCGGGTCGAAATTTTAGACCACCTATGTATCTTGAAGCTGCAAAATTTATTTTTATCCTGGAAGAAATGACTAAGCGGCCTTGGAAAAAATTCAATAGAATTGAAAAAAACATAAATGAACCGAAGGGTCAAATAAATTGGAATAAATATATTCAAACAGAATTTAAAGCAGAAAATAAATTACGTTTTCCAACTGGAAAAAATATACTGAGTGAATTTCATGCAGAATATTCTCATATCAGATACGTGTTTGATTTGTGTAAACTCGAGCTACTATCTGCCAATACTCCTTTGCGAATTAAACTAAGTATTCGAAGTAGATTGGATATTTTGGAAGAAAGACTATATGACCACTTACCCCTGAAAACAAGTTCAATTCAAGTAAGATTTTCTGACAGTCCTATTGTAAAAAAATGTAAGCTCCAGGCTAATCGGATTTTAGACATTAATTTTACTGATAGTACGGCCTGGAGAGTAGATTTTTCAGATGTATTTGAAAAATTTGTACAGTATATCTTTAAAGAAGTCACTAAAGAATCTGGAAGTCGCTTGTTATTAAACTATAAGTTTCCTGGACATTCAATACGACAGTACGCGTGGGGATTAAATCATCTTGAGCCTGATTGGATACTGCAAAAAGGTGAGGTTGTAATATTTATAGACGCGAAGTACAAATCTAACCTTTATAATAAATTTGGGGATAGCGAAATTTTAAAAGAAGAACATAGACGAGATTTACATCAAATATTAGCATATGCATCATTTAGTAAAACCGAAACAAAGTACAGCCTTCTATGTTACCCATCAGCAGAGATTGAAATAAATGAAATACGTTATGATAATCCTATAAATGATACGTCAAATAAGCTAAAAATATTTGGATTACCATTAAATAAAAGTAGTATTAGTGCGGCTAAGCAATTATTGGCTAATGAGTTGATGCTGATTGAAAATATAAATGGTAACGAATCGAACCGAGTTGCGCCGATTGCTTTCGCAGAAGCAAGTAATTAGGCTAAGCGCGGCGCGCCAACTTCGTTGGCACGAAATTCGG
>JBBSWR010000019.1:0-2241 GCA_038046185.1 Nanobdellota archaeon | reverse complement strand
TTCATAATATTTTTCTGCGCTTAACTATATATAAAGTTTTCTATGAAAAGATACTATTCAATCATCGGCAGATGGGCAATTTTGTACCAGAATTTAACTTTAGGAAGAATAATAGCTCGTCTGAAAGAGGCTCTCCCATAATCAATAATATGCCAAAAAAGTAGCCATATGCCGAAGACTAAGAAGAATCCTATGAAAAGATTTATATATAAGTAATTTAATTTAAAAACATCAAAAATTTTGCAGTTTGGCAGGTAATAAGGTCTTTTACACGTAAAAAAAGGTGCGTTCATGGGAAAAATAATACAATTCTTTATTCTCGCTTCCATATTCCTGCTGGCCGTTCACACAGCTTATGCAAGCTCTTTTGATATCAATGCGACTCCGGTCAAGGACAAAATTGTTGTTGATGATGTGGCGCTCTTTGACATAAATATACAAAATAATCTGGATACTTCTGAAGAATTTACAATCAAGAAAACAGGGTACCCCTTCTGGGACATGTATACCAAGCCGCTGCAAAACCCAATAACTGTAATTGTTCCTGCAAAAGGCAACACAATTGTGCCGCTTTATGTTGCGCCGCTCCACATTACTTCCGTTGACACTTACACTTTGGATGTGGGAGTTGTGCTTGAGCGGCTGAATGAAGAGCAAAAAGTTCCGGTCATCGTTGGGATAATCTCCACTGAGCCGCTAATTGGCGGCTATATTCCGACTGTGCTGGCAACTGCGAGCGTAGTGCCGGAAAGCATTGACCCAAGAAATGAGTTCACAATAAGAATTAAATTAAATAATCAAAACGTAATTAACTACACCAACCTGACTCTAAAACTTGAAAGCAACCTGATTAATGATAAGCTGTATTATTCTCTTGACCCTAAGGAAGAAAAAACAATTGAAATCAGGAAAAAGCTTGATTCAATGACCCCTCCACAGCAGGACAGGCTGACTGTGACAGTTCTGAAAGGGGACAGGGTAATTGTCGGCCCAACCGAATCAGAATTCAGCGTGGCTGAGTACGTTGTAAAAGAAGATTTGAAGAGAGAAGAGCTATTGCTGAAGACGAAAAGCGGAATAAAAATATCATCCAACAATCCGGACTATACTGGAACCACAAGAATTGAAACTTCTCCGTTAAAGAATTTGTTCCTGACCACAAGCCCAAGAGCAAGAACCGTCAAAGAAGATGACAGGTACTATCTTGTTTGGGACATCAGCCTTGGCAGCGACCGCTCTATGTCTGTGCATGTAACTGAAAATTACAGGCCTTTGGTTGTTATAATTGTGCTGATAATCGTCGCTGTAGTTCTTTACTTCCTTTTCAGAAGCCCACTTGTCGTGAGAAAAAGCATTGCGAACGTCGGCATGAGCGACGGCGGGATTTCAGAGGCAAAAGTTGTTGTAAGGGTCAAGAACAGAAGCGCGAATCAGATTGCGAACATTGAAGTCATGGACAACGTGCCCCATATTGCAAATGTTGAGAAGGAACTGGCGATAGGCTCAATGCAGCCGCATGCAATTTTGCAGCATCCAAAAAAAGGAATCATGATAAAATGGAATATTGAATCTCTTGAAGCAGGAGATGAAAGGGTATTATCCTATAAAATGAGGTCCAGGCTTTCAATTCTGGGCGAGTTTAACCTGCCTGCTGCAAATGCGAGAGCTAAAATAGGGAATAAGGTGATTATAACTAATTCTAACAGAGTAAGTGTTGGCGGATAAGAACACGGATTAATAGGCAAAACAGAATTTTTTTACACAATCTTTATAAACCAAAATCATTTCTGAAGCTTGTCCCCGCGTAGCTTAACGGTGGAGCGCTCGGCTGTTGAACGGTGAGTTCGGCCAGAGAAGCGTTCTAAGACCAACTGCTATCGAGCAAGGGATGAATTAGAATCAGCCGTTCCCGGGAGGTCGCTGGTTCAAATCCGGCCGCGGGGATTTTAGGGTTGGCTTATTGCTGACCCTTTTATTTTTTTCTACTCGTAGTTATCCTAAAACAAATTAGAAATATAAAAAATAAAAGAAAAAATTAACTTATCTTGACTTTGATTTTACGGGCGGGCTTGGCAGTGTAACTTCCCCTGCGATTAATCCTGCGCCAATCAAAACTATTACTATGGTCCATCCGCTTGTGTCTCCAATGATATTGACGCCAATATCCCTCAGGAAGAACAATATTCCCAGCATAAGCACTACCAATCCTGTAAGCTTATAAGCAGTTTTTGTATTCAATTT
>JBBSWR010000018.1:0-3740 GCA_038046185.1 Nanobdellota archaeon | reverse complement strand
CCGCTGGGCCCATTGGACGGCGGAAGAATGCTTCAATTGCCGCTGCAGAAATATTTTGGAAAAGAAAATGGAAAAAAGGTTTGGGTTTATATCGGATTAATATTTTTGGCTGTAATCATAATAAATGTCGGCGCAGGTTTCGGGCTGTTTAATTTCCTGAAATAATTTAGAAAACCTAAGAACTCTTTGATTTTTCCTTGTTGTCCACATATTCTTTGACACGGTCATTTCCTGTTGGCTTTGCGTTCGGGCCAAGGGCATAGTATATTTTCTCAGCCTCTCCGCCCCATGAATAGTCCCCTTTTTCCTTCTCAATCTTGTTGATTATGAACTCGCCAAGATCAATCCCTTTCTTTAAATGGTAATAAATGCTCCTCAAGGTAACCTTTGGAAATATTGAAACATACACTTTATAGAGTTCATAGCCATATCCTTTCTGTACAAAATGAAGTATCTCGACGATATTCTGCCTTATTTCCGATTTGACTGGCCTTCCTTTCTTCATGGAAATGGTAATGTTTTACTCATTTATATAATTTTGGTTTCCATATAGAAAATAAATGGATAAAACACCCAAATGACGAGTAGAATTGGATAAGTTTATTATTGCCCGATAAGTCTTGCATCTTATGAAATGTATTTTCTTATTATCCGGAGATTATATTGATCTAGGCGCAGAAGAAGTTCTTAGCTTATTGGATATTAAAAATTATAAATTAAAAAACAGATTATTGATTTTGGAATTAAATGATAAAAAATCCATAGATAAAGCATCAAAAAGGCTGGCTTTGACAAAGAATATTTACAGGTTTTTGTTTGAATGCGGGATTGATGATTTAATTAATGTAATGGAAAAATTTGACTGGAATTCAACCTACAAAGATAATTTCTGCTTAAGAAAATTTAATCTGGATAATGATGAAATTACAATTAAAAAGTTCATTAATAAAAAAAATAATAAAAAATTAATTAATAAAATCATTGAATATAATAATAAAAAACTTGATGAGAAAAATCTTGCAGGATATATATGGCGTTCATTGGATAATCCTAAAGTAAATCTTGAAAATCCGAAAACTGAAATAAGTTTATTTTTCTTAAAGGGCAAAGTTTATTGCGGATTAATGATTAAAAAAATAGGCTACGATTTTGATTCAAGGAAATCGCATCTAAGGCCGTTTCCGCATCCAAGCTCACTGCATCCAAAAGTAGCAAGAGCACTGGTAAATTTAAGTGAAATTAAAGAAAAAGAAATTCTGCTGGACCCATTCTGCGGAACCGGCGGTTTTTTGATTGAAGCAGGACTAATGAATATCAGGTCAATTGGTTACGACATAAATAAAATAATGATTGACGGCTGCATTGAAAATCTGAAATATTTTAAAATTAACAATGCCAAAATAAAAAAGAAAAATGCCGTAAATATTGGTGATAAGTTTAATTGTGCTGTTACAGATTTGCCTTATGGATTAAATTCAACTGCAATGACCGATTATGAAGAAGAAAACTGGAAAAAATACAGATTGAGCCTAAAAATACAGAAAAAAGATTTTTATAAAAATCTGGAAAAATTCTATTTATTATTTTTGAAAAACCTGAGAAAGAAACTGAGGAAAAAAGCTGTAATTGTTTTTCCAAGCTATGTGAATTATAGAAAAATATTGAAGCAATCGGGATTCAAGATAGAATTTGAATTCTCCAATTATGTCCACAGAAGCTTAACGAGAAAGATTGTGAAAATAAAGTAATCAAACAGAAATTAAATTCTCTATCTTTAATTCTTTCAGAATGTCAGGATTTCTTTCTTTGACAAACAATATTTCAACCCCGATAACTTGTCCATCCTTATCAAAATCAAGTATAGTATTTTCATCTATCTCTTTTGTCCTTGCCACTTTGTCTTTCTTCAAGGTGATATACATTGCATCCGCACTTGGATCATATTTTATTTTCATTGTATGAAATAAGAGGTTATTACCTTTATATAACTTTCTCTTACATAAATTACTTTCAATGTATTGCCATTAAGCTTCTTTGTTGCGTAATATTTGTTTCCTTTGCGTCTCAATTCATCAGGCGATTTAATTGTCTCTTCAACCCAAATCTTAGGTATTTTACGCTCCTCAATTTGTTCACCAGCATGCAAAGTATATGTTATATTCATAATCATAGCATAATCTGCTGCTTTAAATAGTTCACGTGAAGATGTCCAGTGGTCAGTGCTTTTTTTTCCTACGTAATTTCTGTTCGAGCTTAGCTATCACGGCAGTTGCTCTGATTACTGTATCTGGATTTAATGAAACACTATCGATTCCGCATCTAACAAGAAATTCAGCAAATTCCATCTTATCCGATACTCCTTGCCCACACAATCCGATTTTGACATTATTTCTCTTGCATTTGTGTATTGCTTCAAAAATTAATCTCTGTACTGCTGGATTCATCTCATTATATAATCTTGAAACTAATTCTGAATCCCTATCCAATCCAAGTGTCAATTGAGTCAAATCATTCGAGCCAATTGAAAATCCGTCAAATATTTTTGCGAAATCATCAGCCAGGACAACATTTGAGGGAATCTCGCACATGACATAAATCTCAAGCCCATTCTTGCCCTGAACCAATCCATATTTCTTCATCTCGGCAATAACTGACTTTCCTTCGTCAACAGTTCTGCAAAAAGGAACCATCAACTTAATATTATTCAAACCCATCTCTTCCCGCGCTTTCTTCATCGCCATGCATTCCAATCCAAAGGCCTCGCGGTAATTTCCGGTGTAATATCTTGAAGCCCCCCTCCATCCAATCATCGGATTCTCTTCATGCGGCTCAAATTCTGTTCCGCCAATGAGATTTGCATATTCATTTGACTTAAAGTCTGACATCCTGACAATAACCGGCTTGGGATAGAAAGCAGCTCCAATCATTGCAACTCCCTGCGCCAATTTCTCAACGAAAAAATCAACTCTGCTCTTGTAGGAATAAGTTAGACCGTCAATAACCTGTTTTACTTTTGCATCTTTTAATTTGTCATAATGCAACAATGCAAGCGGATGAACTTTTATGTAAGAACTGATGATGAATTCTTCCCTTGCCAGCCCAACTCCATCATTTGGAATGAAAGAAAACTCAAAAGCGCTGTCCGGATTGCCAACATTCATCATAATCATTGTTTTTGGGCGTGTTAATTTTTTCAGATCAATTTTCCTGATGTCAAATTTTAATTTTCCTTTGTAAACTTTTCCGACTTCACCCTCAGCGCAGCATACAGTCACATCAGTTCCGGTCTTTACAAGCTCAGTTCCGTTTTCCGTTCCCACAATGGCGGGTATTCCCAATTCACGAGCAATAATTGCCGCGTGAGCCGTCCTGCCGCCCCTGTTTGTGACAATCGCAGAGGCAATCTTCATTATCGGCTCCCAGTCCGGGTCCGTTTTTTCTGTAATCAGAATTTCTCCCGGCTTAAAGCCGCCAATGTCTTCCGCGCTCTTTATCACATGGGCTTTTCCGGCGCCAATTCTTGTCCCAACGCTCAGGCCAGTAAGAATTACCTGCCCTTTTTCCTTCAAAAAGTATTCTTCAAGGATATTGAAATTTCTCTGGCTCTGTACAGTTTCTGGCCTTGCCTGGACAATAAACAATTCCCCTGTAATTCCATCCTTTGCCCACTCCATATCCATTGGCTTGAATTTTTTTGCTTTCGCAGAATAATAATCTTCAATAATGCACGCCCATTTGGC
>JBBSWR010000017.1:0-7896 GCA_038046185.1 Nanobdellota archaeon | reverse complement strand
TAAGAATGAAAAGTTAATTAGACTGTGCCTGTTTTCTGAGTGTAACTTGTAAGATTTCTAAAACTAGAAATATTAACAATATAAAAATAACCGCCAGGTAAGGGCCTATCAATAAGCCGGTGGCAGACCTTATTGCGCTAAGCACCATCATCATCAAAATTATTAAAGTTACTATCGGCAAGGCAGGTGCCGCCCATCGCTTATCTTTTATGAACGCAACCGCACCAGCTATTGAGAACAAACCAAGAATAATTCCTAAGACACCCTCGGCAATAATCTGTGTTTCAGAGCGCTTTAGATTTCCAATGAAATCCGCAATACCCGGATTCTTCAGGTCTTCTGAAGAATAATATTTGCCGGTATTGTGTATCCTGCCGTAGGTGAGGATTTGATAGTTCACATTGAGGAAAATGATAATTAAACCCAAGAATATGTGAACAAGAACGATAAGAATTTTCAAAATCTTCATTTTACCCGAACATGCCTGCGTAGTCCTCGCCTTCTGCTTTCTCGTCCAGCTTTACTTTGTCAACCGCTTTCAGGAAATCTTCCCTTGTCACATATTCTCGATTTTGGCGGATTGCAAAATATCCAGATTCGGTGCATACTGCCTTTATCTCTGCTCCGCTGAAACCTTCCATTCTTTCAACTATTATTTCAGGCACAACATTTTTGTCAAATGTCATATTCTTTGAATGTATTTTAAAAATGGATTCTCTTGATTCTTTGTTCGGAATTGGAATATGGATTAACCTGTCCAATCTTCCCGGCCTTATTATTGCAGTGTCGAGTATGTCTTTTCTGTTTGTCGCTCCGATTATCTTGACATTGTCAAGCGGCTTGAAGCCGTCCAATTCGGCAAGGAGCTGCATAAAAGTCCTGTTGACTTCACGTTCGCCGGAAGTTCCGACTTCAACTCTTTTTGACGCAAGCGCATCCAGCTCGTCGATGAAAACAACAGCAGGGGCTTTTTTTCTTGCATATTCAAAGATTTCCTTGATTAATTTTGCACCTTCCCCGATGAATTTCTGGACTAATTCAGAGCCGACTACTTCTATAAAAGTTGAATTTGTTGATGCAGCTACGGCTTTTGCAAGCAAAGTTTTTCCGGTTCCGGGCTCGCCGTAAAGAAGAATCCCTTTCGGCGGAGAGATTCCGACTTTCCTGAACAATTCCGGCTTTTTAAGCGGGAGCTCTATGACTTCCCTTATCTCCTCTGCCTGCCTGTCCAGGCCGCCTATATCCTTCCAGGAGATAGTTGGCTTTTCAATAATCACGTATTTCTCGATGTTGAACCTTTTTGTGATTGGCGTCTTTCTTATTACTGTAAGGTTTTTCTGCTCCACAAGAATTAAATCTCCTGCTTTCAGCTTATCGCAGTCGCTTGCTATATTCACAAGAAACTGGTTGCCATTCGGGATTTTTATTATTGCAGTGTCTCCAAACAATTCCTTGACCTCGCAGACCATTAACGGGGCGGACTTAAATCTTTCAACTTCGTTTTTGAGGTGGGTAACCGTTTCCCTGAGAATCCTGTTCTCCTCTTCAAAAGGGTTTGCAGAAGTAGAATATCTGTACATTATGCTGTCAATTATGTTTTTGTCTTTCGCTTCTTTTGCAGGCATCTTTATTGCTGTGAAGAAAAAATACTATAAAAAGGTTTGGATTTAGAGCTTAAATTTGCCATTGTTCATTATCAGAATGTTATCAGCATAAATCGTCGGACTTCTAATGACAAAATCAACATGAAACGGGACATCAACTTTGCCTCCGAAATGCCTGTTGTTGCCGAAAGCGATGTGGCAGATCCCCATCACTTTCTCATCCTCAAGAACTTCTCCAGTTATTTTTGCTTTTGGGTTTGTGCCGATTCCAAGCTCGGCAACATTTTTGTATAATTTGGTTTTTAATAATTTTTTAAATTTGCCCGCGATATTTCCGCCTCTTACGCTTTCAATAAATCCGTCTTTGACAATTATTTCAATATTTTTATCGACTTTTCCAAGCCCGCCGACGCTTGCATCGCAGACAATTTTTCCGCTTGTTTTTCCTTCTAGAGGTGCGATGAAAATCTCGCCTGACGGCAAATTTCCAAAAGCTGATTTTTTTGTGTAGATTCCACCATCCGGCTGCCATTTTCTTCCCTTGAGATTAAATTCAATATCTGTTCCTTTTTTTGTTGTAATTTTTATTTTATTTCTATTTTTTAACTTTGAAATTAATTTATTGTTTGTTTCCCTGATTTTGTAAAAATCAACGTTCAGAGCGCGCTGCATCATGTATTTAGTAATTCCCGGCATGCTCGCTATTCTTGCTCCGGTTTTTGATGCTGCGTTTCTTGCCCCTGTATGGCTCAGTGATTTTGTTGTTGCCAGCAGGATGACGTCGTAATTCAGCATTTCCTCGGAAACATTTTTGGGAGGCTCAGAGCCATGGGATTTCGGAATGTTTGTAAAAATCAGCTTTGATTTTCTGCACATTTTCAAAGAATTCCTAAAGAGAAGTTCTCCAGTCGGCTTTAATTTTTTGTCTGTAACAATCAGGCAGGATTCATTTTTCTTCAGGGCCATGCACTGCCTCAGAATTATATTGGCGGAATTGTTTATGCTCATTTTTAATTAATATTATTATTAACAAAAAAGATAATAATTACAAAACCCCTTAAGCCGCAAACTCCCCATCTTTTAAAATCCAGCATTTATTTCCTTTTTTGTCAACGCCATAAACGTCCAGCTTTTGCCTGGGCGCATTAAATACTATGTCCATATGGTATTCCGTGCTTCTGTCAGGCTCAAAGCCTGAGCCTAGAGCGATGTGCATCATCCTGGCGATTTTCTCGTTAACAATAAGGTAATCGCATAATCTTGCTTTTGGGTTCGTGTTGATTGCAAACTCACCTACTCTTTCAAAATTCTTCTTTTTCATTTCAATGATTTCTTTTGGCAGGCTTTTATTTTTTTCAGCTTCCAGAAGCATCTGCATGGATTCTTTTTTTCTCTTGTTGAGCTTTTCAATTATATCTTTAGGCCCGTCAATTACTTTGTAATTATCGCCAAAACACTCGACAATCAGGGGATTTTTTTCATTCAGCTGGTAGCTTTGGTCAACGTGAATAACCACATCGCCTACAAAAATTCCTTTTATGTATTCCGGCGTTACGAAAGCTTCCCCTCCGGGGATATTACCCATGTTGCCTGCCCTTATCCCGGTCATTTTCAAATAATCCTTATTTATTTTTTCCCGGACATCAGTATCCGAGCGCCTTACCCACCTTCTCGTGCCGTCCGGCTTGACTAATCCAACTTCGAGCCTTGTAACGTATTTTTCTTTTAATTTGCCTTCAACATAAATCACATCGCATTTGTCCATCTTGTCTTTCAGCTTCTGGTTTCTTGACCTTATATCTGCCCAGTCAACCAGATTTGTCTCTATGAAAATGTCAATCGGAATTGTTTCGGTGAAAGCGACTCTTGCAAGCGGGTCTCTTGATTCATCTTTTGTCTGCGGATAGAAATCCAGCTTGTAAACCATCTGGCCGGGGGACTGCCATCTTGTTTTTTTGTTTGCAGACGGGTAGCCGATTAATTCCCCGAAAAGATGCTTTCCAGGATAGCCTTTTGCGCTGATTGAAAAAGACAGGTCAATCGGCTTAATTCTGTTTAATCTTAACAAGTTGGATAATTTTTTGTATTTGATGAACGGCTCTTCGTCAATTTCTTTTTCCAGCTCGCAGCCGAGCAAAGTTGCCCTTAATTCTGAAACTCTCTCGCTTTTTTCAAGCATTGAGCCCCTAAATGTGGAACTGTTCATAGTGGGTTCTGCTGTTTTCGCTGCAGACTGCGCCATGGCCCAGATTATCGAGTAAGAATCAAGATAATCTTCCAAAGGATGCCCAATCAAAGATTCTTTGGGTATTAACGAAAATCCAATTCCCGCCCTTTCATTTTTTTTAAGGGCATAAACATCGCGCCACAAGATATCTGAAGTCTGCATCAATTCTTCCATTCTGTAATCCTTAAACCATTCTGTATGGAAAGGCAGTTCTAAATCACCAGCAAATTTAGTTTCTTTTGCATCTAACATTAAATCCGGCTTTTTGAATAATTTTCTGAACTCTCCTTTTGCTTTTTTATCAACTTCATCAATAAACTCTTTCAAGGCATTCGTTTTATCATTTTTAGTTCCTTTTTCCAAATCCTCAAAAGTTTTCCATACATCTTCCACTGCTTCCAGGCTTTCTGATGTTTTGTTTATTCCTATGCAGCTTAAATCAGCACCCAAATCGTGCAAAGCTCTAGATAACGGAGCAAGCGAATAGAATGCATTTTTGTTGCTTAAATCAAATCTAACAAAAAAATCCCTTCCCTTTGCGTTCTTGATAAGCTTTTTGTAGTCTTCAACTGCAGAATTAAATGATTTTTCGCTGTATTTCATTGAATTCAGAAAGATTAAATTATTAATAAATCTTTTGATGTTTTTGTCAGAGCTATTGGCTTGTTTTTAAAGAATATAGTGTCTTCAATCCTTATTCCGAATTTTCCTGGAAAATAAAGCCCTGGCTCTATAGTAAAAACCATGTTATCTTGTATTCTGTCTTTTGAATTCAAAGTCAGGTTAGGCATTTCATGGATTTCAACTCCAACCCCGTGCCCAAGCCCATGAGTGAAATATTGCCTGTATTTTCCCAATTTTTCATTGACAAAATCATAAAGTTCAAAGCATTTTTTGTTTTCTTTTATTTGATTTATCGTGTCGTTCTGTATTTTTAATAATAGATTATACATATCAATTTCTTCTCTTTTTTGCTTTCCGACATAAATTGTTCTTGTTATGTCCGAGCAGTATCCCTCATATTTTACTCCGAAATCAATAACGCACAAGCCTTTTTTTATTCTTTCATTTTTTGGCTCATGATGCGGCATGCTCCCATTGCTTCCTGAAGCAACAATCGGATTAAACGACAGTTCCAAGCCAAGCTTTTTTGTTTCGTATTCAAGGAAAGCCGCAGCTTCAGACTCTGTTTTAAAATCCCTGAAATTTCTTATTGTTTTCTGGATTATTTTGTCGGCGTAATTGCACGATGTTTTAAGATATTCTGTTTCCTTATCGGTTTTGATTTCCCTTAATTTAATGCAGTCTAATGAAACATCCTTAAATTTGGACTTTCTGAATGATTTTCTAAAGTATTTAAAAGAATTCAACGTAAAGTTATTCCTGTCAATCGCAATATTTTTTGTTTTTATGCCGTTTTTCCTAATTATATCCGATACGGACTCAAAAAACCTTTTTTTCTGCATTGAAAATACTTTTTTAACCATTGAGTTTTTTGCCTTCCGGAATTCCATCTCCGGAGCTATCAAAAATGGCTCTTTTCTTTGCGGAACTACAAGAACGCCCAGGCCGGTGTAGCCGGAGAAATATACCATATTCGGGTTTATTCTTGGAAATTCGGAATTGTAGAAGACTGCTGCATCCAGATTCTTTTTTTCAAGCATACCCTGAAATTCCCTTATTTTCATGAAAATAATAAGTCTTATAAACCATTTAAACCTTTTCTTTTAAGAACATGGAAAAACACATACTGAAAAACGGAATAACCCTGATTTTCAAGAAGACCTCCTCAAAATCCGTTGCTGTTGAAATTATGTTCAAAGTCGGCTCAAATTACGAAAATCTGAAGGTTGCAGGCATTTCGCATTTTCTTGAGCACATGCTTTTTGAAGGCACCAAAAAAAGAAAAACGAGCAGGGAAATCGCGAATGAAATAGAAAAATACGGCGGCGATTTTAACGCTTACACTACTGGGGACAGGACAGCTTTCTTTATCAAGATTATAAACAAAAGATTTGACAATGCACTTGACATTCTTTCCGATATGGTTAAGAATCCGGTGTTCGGTGAAAAAATTATGGAAAAGGAGAAGAGGGTTATCCTTAAGGAGATAAACATGGTAAATGACGACCCGCGCCTGTTTCAGTGGATACTGTTCCAGCAGGCCCTGTATGAGAATCATCCTGCCGCCAATCCCACTTATGGAACTGCCAAGACAGTAAAAGCCATTACGCGAAAGCAGCTTGTTGGCCATTACACGGCGCATTATACCCCGAACAACATGATAATTTCTATTGCCGGGAATGTTAGCAATGTGAAAGAAAAGATAGAGAGATATTTTCATGAGTTAAAGCCAAAAAAAAGTATTACAAGAGGAAAAGTAGATGAGCCAGCGCAGAAGGCAATGAAAAAAATTGTCCGGAAGAAAAAAACTCTTAACTCCTATATGGTCTTGGGCTACAAGGCAGTTCCGCGGATGCACAAAGACAGCTATGTTTTTGATGTCATAACTGCGATTCTTGGCCGCGGACAGTCCGGATGGATGTTTGACGAGATAAGAAACAAAAGAGGGCTCGCTTATCAGGTTGGGATAAACAATGAAAGCGAGAAAGATTACGGGATGTTTGCAGTATATACAAACCTTGATAAGAAAAATATCGGCAAGGCAAAAGAGATTATCATGCAGCAGTTCCGCAAATTGGGGAAAGTTACAAAACTTGACATTGAGGAGGCAAAAACATTCATTGAGGGAAACCACACCCTGCAGATGGAAGACAATTTTCACCTTACAGATAATTTCTCATTCTGGGACACAATCAAAGATGCAAAGCTTGCAAATTCTTACATCAATAATATAAAAAAAGTAACTGCTGAAGACGTTAAAAGAATTTCAGCGGAATATTTCACTGACAGATACACCTTAGTTGTTATAGAGCAGGAATAATCTTATCTAGTCACTTCAAATTTCTTAATTGTTTCAAGAAGATGCTTTAATTTAGCGTCTTTGTGGAAAGCTTCCCTGACCGGAGTTACCATTTCATTTATGTAATCAGAAACTGCGTTCTTTAAATCCATCGGGTGGATTTTGCCTTCCCGGAAGAGGTTTTCTAATTCTTTATAATTCTCAACAACTAAATCCCCGCCGAATTTCTCAGGACGCTTGAATTCCATCACGCTGAATTTTTCAAATATTAAATATTTTGAATACTCGAGCATTGGGTTTTCTTCGGTGACCTTTGCAGGACAATATGCTTTTCCAATTTTTCTTTTGATATCCTCTTCGGAATCGTTCATGAAAATTGCAGTGTCCGGCTTGGATTTTGACATTTTCAAATCAATAACTCGGTCAATGTCTTTTGTTTTTGGCGGCTCTCCCAGGCCCATGAGCATGTGATGAGAAACAACAACCGGCTTCCAGAATCCCAATGATGGCCCTAGTTCCCGTGCCAGAACATTAACTTTCCTTTGGTCCATTCCCAACTGGCAAATATCCGCTTTTAGCTGAAAAATATCAGCGCATTGCATGCAGGGATATAATATTTGAGAAGCCTGCTGCACGTCTGCTTCCTTCCTGCCCATTATCTGGCCAGTTCTTACTATTCTGTTGACTGTAGAATTCCTTGCGACCTGCATTACTTTCTTCCAGTATTCTGCGTCTTCCACAAAATCATTTGCCCAAATGAATTCGACATTCTTCAAATCCATCCCGCAGTGTTTCCATACTTCAATCAAATAGTTTCCGACTGTCTGTATTCTGTCTAAATCTCCGCCCATCTTATTGTTTGCCCAGGCGTGCCAGTCAGCAACAAGCATCTTGAACTTGACTCCGGCTTTGGCCATCTTGTTGATATTAATTGACCTTAGAATTCCCTGCGCAATGTGAATATCGGTGCCAGAGGGCTCAAATCCATCATAAGCAATCGGATGCTCTTTGGTCTGCAGAAGGTGCTTTAATTCCTCTTCTGTGATTATTTCCTCGCCAACCTGCCTGATTAAGCTTAGTTTGCTTTCGATGTCCATAATAGGGAATTTTTAGTTATACATATTTAAATGTTTAGAATAAGT
>JBBSWR010000016.1:0-1574 GCA_038046185.1 Nanobdellota archaeon | reverse complement strand
AAAGCTGGAATACAAAGGGCCGCTTGTTCTTAACGATATGTTCAGGATGATTGAGGCTTTTATCTGGGAAAAAGGGTATGACAAGCAGCACGAGAAAGATTTTGAGCTTAACAATCCAACAGGAAAATCATTCGAGTGGCAGGTTTCCCCCTGGAAAAAAATAACAGATTATTCTCAGTATATACTTAAAATCAGGATTCTCGGTTATGATTTTGTAAAAAGCGACATAATGGTTAATGGGAAGAAAAGCAAAGTGGACACCGGGAGAGTCATCGTGGTGATTGACGCATTTCTCCAGCATGATTATGACAACTACTGGGACGAGCACCCCGTCCTTTATTTTTTAAGGACAATTTACGACCACTTTATTTTTAAGGTTTACACGGAAAATCTCGAGCACAGGCTTGTGCACGACATGAATATGCTTGCTGACGACATTACAAAATTTTTCAACATGTACAAGCATTACACTGTAATTTCAAAATCAAAGCCATAATAAAAAATTCAAAAACTAAAAATTAAAAAACAAAACAAGAAACATAAGGGCTTTATGCCCTTTCAAGCTTGACGAGTTCTTTTCCGTCAACGCTTTTCTTGTGAAGAAAAGGGTTGTAAAATGTCAGAAAAAAAACAGGTAATTTACGATTTAAGGTACAGCTACAGCGGGCCTTTCCTGGTTGAGGACTTTTACAGTTATGTGGACAGCTGGATAAAAGAGCACGGATTTGAGAAAGAGCCGAAAAAAGCCCTTGAGCACGTGACAAAAGACGGCAAGCAAATCCAGTGGATTATTGAAGTCCACAGCCATCTGGATGATTTGCACCACGGAATTGTGTTTCTAAAAGTTTTGATGAGCAATGTCAAAGAAACCATAATTAAAAGAAACAACAAAAAAATCAGGATAAACAGCGGCGATGTCTTTATCAACATTGACGGGTTCATTGATGCGCACGTGCATTCAACTTTCTGGCAGGTCAAGCCGGTTTATACTTTCATGAGAACTTTAATCGACAGGTTTGCATACCACTTCCACTCAGACAAATACGATGGGGTTGTAGCGGAGCAGTCCCACAAGCTGTTCAAGGACATCCGCGCATTCTTCAACACGCAGAAATTTAAGTATGAGTGAAAAACTAAATTTCAGGTATATTCCAAAATAATTTTGTAAGATAGAGTTATTTGTGCAATTATTATTCGATAATTTTATAATTAATCAGGGAGGGAATATCCAGATGCACTTAATATTTTTGTGATTGCCCTCCACCCACCCCACAAACCATTTATTAATAGTGCTCAATAAAACCAGATATTCGCAAGGGGGTGGGGAACGGATAAGAAACAGATAGAGCAGGAAGATTGTATTCCCCCTGAAGAATTTTAAAGTTTTGATTGAAAAGCAAATTATAAATTTTTTTCACAACATTTAAATAAGGTTTTCCAATTCAAAACAATTATCTGCGGGGGTAGCAAAGCCTGGTCAAATGCGCAGGACTTAAGGAGACACCCATCTGTAAATGGGATTATGATATCCTGTCTCTTAGTGAGTACGAGGGTTCAAATCCCTTCCCCCGCAT
>JBBSWR010000015.1:0-1132 GCA_038046185.1 Nanobdellota archaeon | reverse complement strand
ACCAAATTTAACAATATTATATGGAAAAAGCATTAATAATATTCGGCTCGAAATCGGACGAAAAAGTGTACAATGAAATTGCTTCTCGATTAAAGAAATTAAGAGTTGATTTTGATTTGAGGATAAGCTCGGCGCATAAGAGCTCCAAGGATGTTGATAAAACCCTGCAGAATGAGTATTCTGTTGTGATTGCAGGCGCGGGATTGGCCGCGCATCTGCCTGGAGTTGCTGCCGCGCGCGTTTTAAGACCGGTCATTGGAGTCCCCTGCGAGGGAAATTATCAGGGACTGGATGCGCTGCTTTCAGTCGCGCAGATGCCCCCCGGAATTCCTGTCCTTGCTGTCGGAGTGAATAAAGGGAAAGTTGCAGCGGAAAATTGCGCCAAGATGATGAAAAAGTATAATGGAGTTACAATTATCGGCGATAAAAATAATGAAGCTGTTAAAAAATCGGTCGAAATATTGAAAAGGTTTGGTGTTGCTTATTCATTTTCGAATAAGCCAAATAAAAATACCCTGAATATCGAATTCACTTATTTTGACGAGCCTGTTGATGAAAAAGATGAACTGGTGATTTACTGCCCTCTGCTTGACAAAAAAGACGATGCTGCGGAATCCGCGCTGAATTTTTTGAAGCACACCAGCCATGGGTTGTGGGTTGGGGTGAATAACGGAGTGAATGCGGCAGTCGCGGCAGTCGAGATTTTGAATTTTGACAATGAGTTTGAAGAAGAGCTGATAAGATATCGTGAAGAGCTGGGAAAAAAAGTTTTGGATGCGAATAAGTGATTAACATGCTGTCAGACGCAATTTTAAAAAACCAATTGAAATTCACTTTAGACAAAACTAATTTTAAACTTGGGAAAAAATACGAAGGCAAAGTCAGGGACAATTATACTTTTGACGGAAAAAGGATGATCATAACAACCGACCGGATTTCTGCTTTTGACAGGGTTTTGTGCACGATTCCGTTCAAGGGGCAGGTTCTGAACCAAACATCTGCATTCTGGTTTAAGAAAACAAAAAAAATAATTGACAATCACATGATTTCGGTTCCTGATCCTAATGCAATGCTTGTAAAGGAATGCAAGCTGATACCGGTTGAAATGGTTGTTAGGGGGTACATAACTGGC
>JBBSWR010000014.1:0-1644 GCA_038046185.1 Nanobdellota archaeon | reverse complement strand
TCTCTATTCTTTCCAAACGAATCAATGTTTCTTTTCTGATTTTATCATCCGGAATTTTTGGCAAATAATTATCTATAGTTTTAAGTCCCAATGTTTTTACTTCCTCAGTCGCATAATCTTCAATATATTCTTTGAAAGTCAAAATCGCGTTCGGACGGCACAAATTGTGTATTTCCCCGGCTTTTATCAGCTTCATAATAGTCTCGCCTGTTCTCCCCAATCTATAGCATGCCGTACAATAACTAGGTAATAAACCAATTTCCAATATGGACTTAACAACTTCATCCACACTTCTGTGATCCTGTAAAAAAAATTGCTGTAGTTCTTCATTCTCGCCATAACCGCCCGGCGTGGTCCGAGACGCCGCGCTGGTTTGAGAAATTCCAATCTTAAACGCTTTGGCTCTTAATTCCGCGCTTTCTCTTGTGCTGATTATCATTCCGGTATATGGCACGGCCATTCTCAAAATGGAAATTATTTTAAGCAATTGATCCTCGCTTACTTTATGTGGCAAATCCAAATCAACCGTAGGCGCGGGCTGAAATCTGGGGACTGAAATAGTATGCGGTCCGACATTGTGTGTTTTTTCCAGATATTCAGAATGAGCGAGTAAAGCCAATACTTCAAATTTATAATCAAATAAACCAAAAAGAACTCCTATGCCAAAATCCTCTATGCCCGCTTCCACCGCTCGATCATGCGCGAATAATTGTCTCTCATAATCCGCCTTCGGACCATGATGCAGTTTTTTGTAAGTATCATAATGATAAGTTTCTTGAAAAAGCTGGTAAGTGCCAATTCCAGCTTCGTTTAGCTTGCGATAGTCTTCTACGGTAGTGGCGGCAATATTTACGTTAACTCTTCTTATTTCACCCTTTCCAGACTTAGTTTTATAAACTGTTTTTATCACATCTACCACATAATCAATCGGACTGACAATACTATGTTCGCCAAATTCAAGCAATAATCTTTTGTGCCCCATATCTTCCAAAATTTTTACTTGCTCTTCGACCTCTTTTAAAGTTAATTTTTTGCGGAGAGCTTGATTTCTGCGATGAAATCCGCAATAATCACAATCATTCACGCAAAAACTGGAAAGATACAACGGAGCAAAAAAAACCAATCTCTCGCCATAGATTTCATTCTTAATTTTGCCTGATGCTTGAAACATTTTTTCTATTAACTCCGGATCTTCCGTATTCAACAAAACACCGGCCTCTTCAATACTTAATCCTTGTTTTTTTGAAGCCTTATCCAAAATATCCAAAACTTTTTGTGTATCGGAATTTTTGGTTTTTTCTAAAATAGAAAATATCTTTTCCTCGTCAATAACATCCTTAATTTTTGTCATATTTTATTTATTTTCTAAACTTTCTCTCATTCTATCATCAAGCATTTTATAACTTTCTTCATATTTAAACAAGCCATACTTTTCCCACACGCTTTCCTTTTGATAAAATTTATCAGGGTATATCTTATAAAGCGGGCGATACTTATCCGGGGTAAGATTAAGCATCAAAGAACTGGCGCCGGCATACAAAGCTCTTTTGCGGCCGTCTTTTCCAGCCAATGTTTCCAAAGATGTTACCACCGGAATTCGCGCTTTTGGCATCAATAATCTCAATATTGCAATCATTTTTAAAT
>JBBSWR010000013.1:0-1503 GCA_038046185.1 Nanobdellota archaeon | reverse complement strand
GCTTTTGAAATCCCGTTTGCTGTAAACAAATTATTAAAAGATAAAAACATTGACGGCGTTGTAACACTGGGAACCGTCATCAAAGGCGGCACTGACCACGATCAGGTCGTCGCCCATTCCGTTGCAAGAAAACTGATTGATTTGTCTTCAGAATACAACAAGCCGGTCGCTTTGGGAATTTCAGGGCCGAATATTTCATGGGAACAAGCCAAGAAAAGGATAAAAGAATACGCAAACAGGGCTGTTGATACGGTTATAGAAATGTTAAGAAAAGGTTAAAGAAATTTCCCAAGCTCTACATTAACTTTCCTGATTCTTTTGGTTTTGCTGGCGCCTTTCCTCGTCTTTTCCTGCTCAACCATAGAATCCATAAACGTTTTTCTTGTCCTCTTGTTCAAAATATTGTGCTCAATCATCTCAGCCAGTTCGTTTGGCTTCAAATTGGAATTCTTCAGGACCATTCCAAGCCTCTGAGTGCTGGTTTTCTTGAACTCTTTCACGATATCATCATTGTCCAGTATGCTTGACAAAAATTCTTTCCTTGAATTTGATGTGAATGCGTCATTCACGAGCAGCTTGGCTAGCTTGTTCGGCTCGCTCAAAAGCAAGAACTTTGTAAGCTGCAGCGTCCTTATTATGTCGTTCTTGTAATACTGAGTGTCCAGTTTCTCCAGAACATCATAAAGAATATCTTCAAACTGTATGACTTCGACGCCTTTTTCATTGAAGTTCCTGATTATCTCGCTTTTCCTTGATTTTGCCACGGCGCCAAGAATTATTATTCTTTTAATCTTATTTTGAATTACTGAGAACTGCTTCGTGAACTTATTTACAGAATCCTGCACTGATTTGTCATCAAATTTCTCGTGGACAATCTTTCCGACCGATTTTTCAAGGTTGGTTGTCTCGGCAATGTTGTTTGTTATGGAACAGCTTATTTCTATGTGGAGGGTTTCATTCACCTGCCCGTTGTCAAACTTAAGCGCCAGAATCCCGCAGTCGCGGTTATTGTTGGTCCTTATATTGTTAACAGTAAAGAGCCCTTTCTTATTGTACCAGAAATTAACTATCTCCTTTTCAGCGCTCATAACCAACCCCCCTGAATGAAAGCTATGCCTCCATTTATTTATAAGGTTTTTGGTTTGAAGCTTGAAATTAATAGTGCACATTGTTAATTTATATTATGGGGTGAGTGGAGGGTCATCTGACACACGTTTAGTGCAAACATAAACTTCCCTCCCTGAAGAATTTATAAAAAATAGTAAATTTCTTAAAAATCCATCAAATTCAATCCAATCTTCTCATCATACTTCCTGTTAATCTCAGAATCTAATTGAACAACAACAATCTCCGCAGTCGCCCCCACAACACCTTCTTTCAGGTGGCCTGCAATTGATTCCATTTCGACATCGCTTAATGCAATGTGGCAGTGCAAATAAATTCCACCATCCATCATTGTTATATTCCCGCTTAAATTAACTATTTCAAGCGGCTGCTTGTATT
>JBBSWR010000012.1:0-6136 GCA_038046185.1 Nanobdellota archaeon | reverse complement strand
AAGGCATACATGTGGGTTGGAATGTCAAGAGAAAGATTAGAGCAGGAAAATATGCCACTGCATGATGAAGTTAAGCAGTTTGCCCTGGAAATTGCCAATTATGCTGATTATAAACTAATTGACGAGCACGAGCCGTCGAGAGTTGTTCTCCTGATGAAAAAGGATTTTGAAGGAAGAGTTATGAAGTTTTGAATTTAGTTGTTAAATTAATATTTCCTGATTTGGATCCATAGAGCCACTCATCGGCACTGGACATTTACACGCAACAAATATAAATTAAAGCCCATTCTTTGCCTTATAATGAAGACTATATTTTTTGATTTGGAAACACAATATTTATTTAAAGAGTTGGGTATGATTGATTTTAGAAGTAGGGACCCAAAAAAACTCAAGCTTGCTATTGCAGGGATATTATCAGATAATAAACCTATTCTTTTCCGAGAAAACCAGATAATCGAGTTGATGGAATGTCTCAAAAAAGCTGATATAATAGTTGGGCATAATCTTTTACGATTTGACTATCTTGTCCTTCAGCCTTATCTTAATGAAGATGTTGTAAAATTACTAGCAAACAAAACGTTTGATATGATGTTAGAACTAGAAAAAACAACTAGATGTTGGGTATCACTAGATGATTTAGGTAAAAGAAACCTTGGAATGACTAAGAGTGTTGACACACTTAAAATTCCAAAAATGTGGAGAGATGGTCAACAAGAGGAAGTTAAGGATTATTTAATTAATGATTTAAAAATGACAGAAGCAATTTTTAATCACGGAAAAAAAATCGGCAAATTTAAGTATGAACATAAGGAATATGGAGATAGCTTAGGACAAAAAGAGGTAGAAGTCCAATGGTGAATTTAATTCAAGAATATCGACCAAATGGAATAGCTGTCACTGATTTATCTTCTCAACTATGGTGTGAAAAACAACTAGAGTTTGCACTTGAAAAAGGAAGAAAAGAAACAGCAGAGATGAAGGCTGGTAAAGAGAGGCATAGGGAGCTTCACGAGGAAATAGCTATATTAGTTAAGGTAGAACCAAAAACTCTTGTTGATTCTGTTGCTTTGAGATTACATAATGCTCAGGTAGGATTAAACCGTTTGCTTCTTACTGGTATGACCCGAGAAATTCCATTGTTTGGAAAAATTAATTCTTTATTCATTATGGGAGTAACTGATGAGATAATTCTAAAAAATAATAGTCTTCATATTCTTGACACAAAAACTAGAAAAAGTAACTCTATGCCTTCAGAAGCACAAAAAAGAACAACACGATTTCAATTAATGCTTTATAATAAAATAATTCAAGATTTAGTAGGAGCAAAATTTACAACAGAAAATATTTTAAATTTTTATGACTTTAAAGCTTCAGATAAAATATCTGATAATTTTAAGAAACAGATAAATAACATCGGAGACCAAATAGAACCTAATATTAAAAAATTAAGTGACAAAACGTTTAGATTGTTTCAAAAATTGCCAGTTCCAGAAAAAATAATGAAGATAAGATATGAATTTCAAGAAAGAAGAAAATTAATTGGGAGCGATGAGTTTAGTTTTGATAATGACATTTTTCAAAGAAATTTTAATTTTGTAGAAGAATTTTGGCTAGGCAAAAGAAAAGCTATACCAGTTGGAATAAATAACGCATGGAAATGTAAGTATTGTGAGTTTTATGATATATGTGAAGAAAAACCAGTACCTACTAAATACTTATAATCTTCCCAAACGGCCCTGGATTTATCACTTTGGTGTTTTTGATTTTATCTTCTTTTCCGAAATTTTCGTGTAAATGGCCGGAAATTGCCAAATCAATCTTGTATTTTTCAATGAAATGCCTAAAAGATTTGTTGCCGGCGTGATTCTTGCCTAATCTGTCCAGTTTTGTCCCGTAAGGCGGCGCATGAGTCATCAAAATTATTTTCTTATCCTGATTTTCTTTTATTATTTTTTTGAATCTGGTTTTTGCGATTTTCTCAAACTCTTTATCGGTCATTGAAAACCCTCCTCCGCCGAAACCAAGAAACAGCAAATTATTTTCTATATAATAATTTTTATGTATAAATATTATATTTCTAAAAATTTTTGAATATTTCCTGAAAGTGGAGTCATCTTCATGGTTGCCGTGAATCATTATGATTTTTTTGCCCAATCCGTTTAATTTTCTTAAAATTATTCCAATTCCGTGCTCAAAAATTGAAATGTCGCCCGCGCAGACCAATAAGTCAGGCTTTTGGAATTTGATTTTGTGCTCTATCCTTTTTAGCGCAGCCTGCGAGCCATGAATGTCAACGAAAGCTAGGAGTTTCATAGAAATTAGAGATAAAGGTATATTTTTAAATTTGATTGTTTTATAATGTCGGACACAAATAATTAATTGAAAATAGTTGTGTCCGCCGAATATAGTGTTGGAGCAATAGTTCCCTATTATTTAATTCCAACACTGCAGATAGGTTTTAAAACAGTGTAATTTACTATAGTGCTATGGCAAATCAATTTATGGGCCATATTGATGCATTGGTTCGTGGAACAACTATTATATTAAAAAATACTAAGGGTTCTGTTGAAGGAATGCATCATATAGAAAAAGGCCAGAGAGATGGATATGGCTATTTATCTTTTTGTCCCGATGAACATGGAAATATTGAGATAGTTGGAGGAAAAGTTAATTCCAGATTTATGCTACCCCATGAATATATAAATTACCTTGGCCTTGCAAGAAAAGACGAAGCTATCATACTAGGAAAGAGTAATTATTTTGAATTGTGGAAACTTACTGACATTGAAAAAAATATACGAGCGCATCCTTTCACAGAACAAGATGCTTTATCTTTAAGCCAAGCCGAAGGGCCAATTCCCTCACATCAGCCAATACCATAATAATTCTCCAGCACAATCTTACCAGATTTTTGACGGTTCTAGATAATACAAAAGTTATCGATTGGCTTAATTCCTTCTTCTATAATTTTGTTTTCCTTTCAACCATTTCTTTCGCTTTTGCTGCAATATGCTCTGCGCTCAGTCCAAATTTCTTTATTAATTCCCAGGGGGCTGCCGACTCGCCAAATTCGTCATTGACTCCAATCATATCAAAAAGAACAGGATGGCCGTAAAGCGACCGCTCGGTTGCGATTGCCGCCGCGATTAAGTTTCCAAGCCCGCCTTTCTGGTGCTCTTCAACTGTCAGAACTGCCCCTGTATGAAGCGCAGCATCCGTTATTGCTTTTTTATCCAGTGGCTTTATTGTAGACATATTGACAACTCTGGAGCTTATGCCAAATTCTTCCTTCAAAATCCAGGCAGCGCGCATAGCTTCAGCGACTTCAGGGCCGCAGGCAATTATTGAAATATCCTCATTTTCATTTTTAGCTTCATTTGAAGAAATTGTTTCAAAAGCGTCAATGAATTTTTCTTTTTCCCCCTTATACCTGCTGACAGTTGCTGTCCCGAATTTGTAATAAGTATTTTCTCTTGTAACGATGGGCGTAGCTTCCCTGGCAAATCTTATGTAGCACGGCCCTTTCATTTCAATCATGTGCCTGGTTGCTTTTTTTGTTTCAACTGAATCGCAGGGCGAAAGCAAATTCATATTTGGCAGGCCGGCAATCTGAAATATCTCCTCAAGGGCCTGGTGAGTTGCGCCATCCGGCCCGACTGAAACTCCAGCGTGAGCCCCGACTATTTTTACGTTCCAGTTTCCATAGCATACGGTTGTCCTGAGCTGGTCAAGGGCCCGGCCTGCAGCAAAAACCCCGTAGGTTCCAAAAAATGGAATTTTTCCCTCTTTTGCGAGGCCTGCAGCAACACTTGTTCCGGACTGCTCCGCGATGCCCATGCTGAAAAAACGGTTTTTTCGCTCCGGTCTTTTGTCATAGAACATATTTATACAGATTGAGCCTGAGATGTCTGCGCCAAGCGCAACAACGTTTGGGTTTTCATTTTCATTAAGCTCTTCCCCGAAGCCCATTCTCGTCGGCTTCATCTCAACTTTCATATTAGGCTGGACATTCCACCAGTAATTCCTGCTGAACTTGGGCATGAGCTGCTCAATTTTTTTATCAACATTATTCTGGAAATCTTCAGCAATCTTAATCATCTCGTCTTTTGGAAGATATTCTAAATTTAATTCCTTCAGCGCCAGGTCAAGCTGCTCTTTGTTTGGAGATCTGCCGTGCCAGCCTGCAAGGTTCTCCATGAAACTCACTCCCTTTCCCTTGACAGTTTTTGCAATTATGACCGTAGGCTCATGCTTTGTGAGCTCCGCCTCTTCGAATGCATTTATCAAAGACTGGATGTCGTGGCCGTCGCAGTTAATTACGTGCCATCCAAAAGACCTGTATTTTTCATCCAGCGGGTCTATATTCATAACATCTTTTACCAGCCCGTCTATCTGAAGGTCGTTCTTGTCAATGATGCCTACAAGATTGTCGAGCTTGTAATGCGATGCCTCCATCACGGCTTCCCAAATCTGTCCCTCCTGCTGCTCGCCGTCTCCCATCAGGCAGAATACTCTGTAATTTTTATTATCAAGCTTGGCTGCCAGCGCATCCCCTATAGCGGCGCTTAATCCCTGCCCGAGAGAGCCGCATGAAAGCTCGATTCCCGGCAATTTTTTCCAGTCCGGATGGCCCTGGAATGGGCTGCCCATTTTTCTTAATGTGGCGGTCTGCTTTATATCAAAATAACCGCAGTATCCCAGAGGAATATACCATGCAGGCGCTTTGTGGCCGACTGAAAAAAACATTCTGTCGCGCTCCGGCCAAAGAGGATTGCTCGGCTTGTGCTTTAAAACTCTCAAAAACAGTGCGGCCATAATGTCCATTGCAGACAGCACCCCGCCGCTGTGGCCCGAGCCCGCGCAAAGAAGAGAAATTAAAGAATACCCTCTCATTTCATTGGCTGCCTTTTTTATTTCATCAATAGAAAAATGAGTTTCCTTGCTGTCGTTAGTTATTATTCCCATTTAAGCCCGGTCTGCCAATTCTTTTATTCTTCTGCAGCCCTCGATTATTTTTTCCTTTGAAGTTGCGTAGCTTAATCTAATATATTGCTGATCATCTCCCGGATTTCTGCTTCCAAAATGAATGTCAGCCAGAACTGCAACACCGTTCTGCAAAAGCAGCCTTCTGAATTCCTCTGAAGTTTTCAACCCCAGGCTTTTGCATGCTTTTGTAACATTTGGATAAACATAGAATGCGCCTCCCGGATTCAGGCATTTTATTCCTTCAATCTGGTTTAAAAGCCTTACAGTAACATCCCTCCTCTCCCTGAAGCTTGCAACCATTTTTTTGGGCTCGTCCTGAGAACCTTCAAATGCTTCCTTTACAGCATACTGAGTCATATGATTTGGGCAGCTTTCGGTGTTAGTCATCCATCGGCCCATATGGGCTGCCAGAACCGGATTTGCAATGAATCCGCTCCTCCAGCCGGTCATCGCGTATGTTTTAGAAGCCCCGTCGCAAATGACAGTCCTTTCATACATTCCCGGAATTGAAGCGATGCTTTTGAATTCGCCGTCATAAACAATTCTTGAATAAACTTCATCGCTGAATATCCAAAAATCATGCTTTTTTGCAAGCTCCGCAACTTCCATCAAATCCTCTTCGCTTAAAATTCCCCCAGTAGGATTTTGCGGGCTGTTCAGAATCAATAATTTTGTCTTATTAGTTATTCTTTTCTTCAGCTCGCTTATTTCAAAGCTGAATTCTTTTTTTTCTGTCAGAGGCAATGGAACCGGAACTGCGCCATTGACTTTAATCTGCGACTCGTAAATGGGAAATCCGGGATTTGGGTAAATAACTTCGTCGCCAACGCCGTAATCAGTTGTCGCGAGAATTGTAAACGCAATGAATGGCTTTGCTCCGTTTGCCATCACAACGTGCTCAGGCTTCACATCCACCTTTCTTGTTTTAGAAAAATAATCAGCAAGAACCTGCCTGACCTCAAAAACTCCGGTTGAATCAGTATATCCAGTTTTGCCGTCGTTGATTGCTTTTATTGCAGCATCCTTAATATTTCTGGGAGTGTCAAAATCAGGCTGGCCAATACAGAAGCTTATGATGTCTTTTCCTTCGCGCAATAATTTGTTTACTTCAGCGAGAACGACGAAGGCATTTTCCGTGCCAAGGCTTTGA
>JBBSWR010000011.1:0-1236 GCA_038046185.1 Nanobdellota archaeon | reverse complement strand
AGTCTGTATTAGAAAAATACCCTTTTTATAGAGCATATATTCAGGGTTCTTTAAGCAAGAAGGATTTCTTAGAGGATTTAAAAAGTTTTTACTCTCAATTGATAAAAGAAGGAATGAGCCAAAAAGAATTTTACGGGATAATCCAGCAAGTGGAATTGGACGAAAATGTTTCTTTTGAAAAAATTGTTAAGGAAGAAATTGATATTGGCAACATTAAGGGAACCATATTTAAGATTGGGCAAGGGCATAGGAATGGTATTGTTTTGACTCACGGCATATCTTCTTCCAGGTACAACCTTCTAAATTTGGCTGACGTATTATCGCGCCTTGGGTATTTTGTTTTGGCTATTGATCTGCCCAAACATAATTTAAGTCAAGAAATGGATTTAACGATGGGGAGTATAGCGGAGCTTATCAGAGATAGTGTGATATATTTAAGAAAAGTTAGGGGATTAAAAAATGTAGCTGTAATCGGGCACAGTTTGGGCTCTGTTGGGACTTTATTGGCTAGTGTCGGATATACCAGCAAAGTTGAAAGAGACATCTACGTTCTCTGGGAAAGGATAAGGCAGTCCATTGAAAAATATGAAAAATATAGTAAGGCATACGGCAGATTGCGGCCCGGAGTTGAAAATATGACCTTGCAGGATTTAGCACGGGATGAAGGGTTCATGAATTTTTTAAATGAGATTGCGGCCTACTACAAGACGATAAAGGAGATTATTTTAGAATCATTAAAGTCAAGGGACCAACTGTCTCCTTTTTATTTTGTTGATTGTTGTGTTTTGTTATCTATGCCAGCTGAAAGTAAAGACGCCTATATTGGTGCTTCATTATTGAAAAGATTACCCGATAAATGGATAAAAAAAGTGTGGGAAACTATATTCCATAATCCGCAGGTTAAGTTGGTGATGAAAGAAGGAAATATATTTAATTATGTGGATGATAAAACAAATGCCACAAAATGGTGGTACTTAAGGATAGAGAACCCTATTGAGTTCATTAGTTATTTTACATCGCTTAAAGAACCCGGTGATTTTATAAGCCTCATAAAAATATTATCAAATTTTTCACATAAAGGTGGCAAGACTTCTTTTATAGACTACTATTCAAAAAAATATATTTTGACTACTCCAAAGCTTTTTATTTATGGCAAATGGGATTTGTTATTAAGGCCTTTTATGCCGGGTTCAAGAAAGAAATTAGAAGAGACTTATCGAGCATACGGCAATGTTA
>JBBSWR010000010.1:0-3950 GCA_038046185.1 Nanobdellota archaeon | reverse complement strand
CGAAGATGTCCAGTGCTTCTTGAAAATATATTTTAAAGAATTATCAATGGTGAAACAGTTTTATTGCGCCGTCAAAAAACAGAACAGTTCCAAGCAAAGCGATGATAATTGAATAAAAAGGAATTTGAGCAACGAGTGAGATTATGCTGCCAAGTATTCCACCAACAGCACTTCCAACAACTGGAATATATCCCAATAAAACTATAAAGAATCCAAGACCAATCCACACTTCAATGAAAGCAATTATTTTTTGTATCATTGAGATAATAAATTATCCCTGCAGCCTTTTAATCTCTTCTTCCGGATTTGGGTTTGTGTCAACGTTCTGAACGACAAATTCCAAGCGATTAAATAAAGAATTATTATTTGTCCTTCCATTCAGCTTAACAATCGTTCCGAGCAGCTCATTCTTGGCAGCCTCGAACTCTGCAGGCTCGTTTTTAAAATGCAAAACCTGCTCTTGGTTCAATTTCAACAACTTCTCAACTAAGTTCCTGAAAAACACGCATCTTATCGTTTCCGTCCCGTCATCTAAAACAATATTCAAAACATAAGAATATGCAGGCATGACGTTTCCATGCTCCGCGCATGCAAATAAATCTGATGACGGCTTTACTCTTTTGCCGCATTTGGGGCAGACTTCGTAAAACCTTAAGTCAAAAACCTGGACGATAGTTCCGAGCAGCTCAACTTCATTGTCATTCTCCGCAAGCGCTTTGATTTCTTTTCTGCTCCCAATCCTGGCTTCAATTGCAACATTATTTACAGTTTCTCCCTTTGGATTTATAAGCAGCTGGCTTCTGTCATTAAGATGAATCTCCTTTCGGCCCTGATTTTCGCGTACATATCCTCCAATTACTTTGACAATAAAACCCTGACCGATATTGGCAGCATGGTCTGCTTGAGCTCCCCACATCACAACCCTTATTGTGCCGGTTTCATCCCCAATCTCAAGAGAAGCTACTTTTCCCGCCCCTTTGGCAGAAACAAATTCCTTCATGTCAAAAACCTGCAGGACTTTTCCGATTGTTTCAACATCCCTCATTCCGTTCAGGATGTTTTTAATCTGCAGTTTTCCGGATAACGGCTCAAAAATCTTGACCCCGAGCTCGTTTGCAACAATATGCGCAGCGCCTTCTTTGCTAATCAATCCCGAAAGCTGCTTTAATTTTTTTTCAACCCTTTCTTCAATTTCAGAAGCGGGCATCTTCGTGCTTTCATTTATCTTGAGAACTATCTCCTCATAAGGAATTTTTATCATAAGCAGAAGGTGAGCCTAAATGATTTATAAGAGTTTTGGTTCTGATAAACCGGAGTTATATCAGCTGTGCAAAGTCCTTGAACTCGTTATTATTATCATCAAATGCAGCAACAGATATAAAATACTGCCCGCTTCCCAATTCTTCCATAACATACTCGCATTGCGGCTTTGAGCTGCCGCACCCCGCATCAGAAACTTTTATTTCCTTTTTCGCAAAAGACGAATCTATACTGGATGATGTGATTACAAAAGGCCCGACAAAATATTTTCTGTAATAAATATTAAATCCCTTCAGGTCATTCATATCTGTCCCATCAATGTTTTTAGCTGGCAAATCCCATGATAATTTTGCCTTGCCATCCGAGCCCGTTTCTTTTTTAACATTAATTATCTTCGCAGGCGCCAAGTCATCATCCGAAGAAAACCAAAGATAATTTTTAGTTACCTCAAAAGTATAAGTATTATCAGCAATGGATTTATCATTATCAATTTCTTCTCCCTTATCATTCACAGCGGTTATTGCAAGATTATAATCAGTCCCGTCTTTAAAATCAGCATCTGAAAGAACATATAAAAATTTATTTTCGGATTTAATGTAGTACAATTTATTTTTTAACAATGGATTATCATAATTCTTGTATTTGCATGGCTCATTGATGGGATTAAATTCGCAGTTATCTAAATCAATTCTTTCAATTTCAATTGGGTTGCTGATTAAAGCTGAAACTTGTTTAATTGAATTATCTTTTTGAATATCACTCATTTTCATGTCAACAAAATCTTTGGTTGAATAATAAATGGAATAGGATTTGATTCCTGCCTGTGAATCTTTTTTCCAGACTAATAAAGCCGAATTCTCAGCCTTCAAATTATCTTTGACCAGAAAATCACTAACCGGGGCAGGAACAGGATTCGGCAAAGTGATTGCAAACTTGTAGACAATTTCCCTTGACTTAACCTGGCCGTCAGAACTGTCGTAAGCAACCGTATTCTTTCCTGTTTTGGCGCAGAACTTCAGTCCCTGCATTAAAGGCAAATCAATAATAGTATTAGCGGGCTCCGGAGACTTAAAAAGTGATTCATAATTCTGGTCTATGAATTTGATTTCTTTATTTGATTTATCAATCAGGAATATCTTGCTTAATTTTATTGTCTCGCCACCAACAGAAGCCGAGGCATCGTCAACTGATGGAATTCCGTTCTCGTAATGTATATTAATTATTACAGAATTTACATCCCTGCTTTTTTTGCCTTTGTTTTCGTAATACGAATAGGATAATTTTCCCGCTTCAATAAATTCAGTGCCCAGAACCTTGTCATCTCCTTCATACAACTCCGCCTTGATTCTTGGATAATACCAGTTTGTCAAAACAATTCTGAGGCCATCTTTGTTCAGGTCTCCTTTTTTATCAAGTGAAAACCTGCATACAGCATTTTCATTTTCCAGATTAATGCATTCTTTCAGCTTGTCCGTAAAATCATAAAGCACGTCAGAATCTTTTTCATCACAATTCCAATTATATCCGTCTTTATTCGTTTCAGTCCTGATGCAATTTTTAATATCTTGTTGTTTACTGCTAATGCACCTATCAATTGCGGTTTTTAATTTAGTTTTCAAATCAGAATAATCCTGCAGATTGTAATCCATCTTTGCCCTGAAAGAAGGCATGACGGAATAAGCCCCCAGTTTCTCGTTATCAGCTTGCTCAGCGACAACATTTCCGGTTATGGAACTATGATTAACAAAAGTCAGTATTCCCACTAACAAAACAGGAATCATCAATAACAGCACTAAATCTTTTGCTTCCATTTTTTAAACGATTGAGGTTACCCCTTGTTGTATTGCTCTCGCGTACCTTGGCGTGTTGCAGCACTCAAAATGCCATGGCTCATTCGAATATTTAACCCACAAAGGCTGCTTGTTTGAATCTGCTGAAGTCATAATACTGTACAAACTGTCCCAGTCAGCGCTGCTCATTGTGCCGGTGGTTTTTCCTTTCAATCGAATATCAACAACATCTCCGCTCAAGTGGGGGCATTTGACCTCTCCGCCGGCGGGATTGCATACATATTTCACTCTTACAGCGGGATCAGGGTATCTTTGCGCGTATCTTTCCGGAGTATCCCCATTCCATAACGCCTGCTGCCGTTCTGATGACCTGTAAGCGGAATAAACTTCAATAGAAATTCCTTTTTTAACAGCAGCATCCTGGGCTTTCACAAGCTGCTGGAAAGCATCTTCCTTAAGAACACAGCTTAAGCCTTTAGCACACAAATCCGTGCCTGTAAAGTCCCTGAACCCTTCCGAAGGTTTCGTGGTATCCTTGTCCAATTGTTTAATGTCAAGAGGTTTTGGCTTAACATCGCGAGTTGCAGTTGAGAAATCTTCAGGCACTTCTTTTTTGAAAATATTAATATTAACTGGTAACATAGCAATTCCGATAATTTCCAAATTACCATTCAATTTAAATTCATAATTGTCAATAGGAATATTATAAGGATAATTCAATAAGTATTTGTTCAGGTTTTTGTTGAAAATGTAAGGCAAATTGATCTCAGCAAAATTTTCACCAAAGCATTCTTTTGGAGCGTATTTATCGCCTTGCTTTTCTATTTTATACCATACATAAGCACCATTGAATTTTCCGCATTCGTGGCCTGCAAATGTTTCTGCATCACTCACTTCAAT
>JBBSWR010000009.1:6649-7778 GCA_038046185.1 Nanobdellota archaeon | reverse complement strand
ACAATCTCATCGGGAATCATTCCCCAAATTTCAGCTATTCTTGGACCCTGCGCCGGAATTGCAGTTTATTCTCCGGCTCTGACTGACTTCATTTTAATGACAAAAAAATCAAGCTATATGTTCATTACCGGCCCGGATGTAATTAAATCAGTAACAGGAGAAACAATAGATTTTGAAAGCCTCGGCGGGGCAGCGACCCACAACCAGAAAAGCGGGGTTGCGCAGTTTATGGCAGATGATGAAAAAGAATGCCTGGACATGATTAAAGTTTTATTAAGTTACATTCCGCAGAACAACCTTGAAACTCCGCCTTACAGCATGTCTGACAGCCCAAATAGAGAGACAAAAAAACTGCAGGATATTGTCCCGGAAGACCCGAAAAAAACTTACGACATAAAAGAGGTTATTGCAGAAATTTTTGACAAAAAAACTTTCTTTGAAGTGCAGCCGTATTATGCGGACAATGCAGTTGTGGGATTCGCAAGGCTGAACGGAAATGCAGTCGGCATTGTTGCCAACCAGCCAAAAGTTCTGGCAGGCTGCTTAGATATTAATTCATCAGACAAAATTGCAAGGTTTGTAAGATTCTGCGACGGATTTAATATTCCTTTAATTAATCTTGTAGATGTTACCGGATATCTGCCGGGAACAAACCAGGAGCATCATGGAATAATAAGGCACGGCGCAAAAGTATTGTTTGCTTATTCCGAAGCTACAGTTCCAAAAATTTCTTTAGTATTGAGAAAAGCATATGGCGGAGCATATATTGCGCTTGTTTCAAAAGATATGGGCTACGACAAGGTGCTTGCATGGCCAGCTGCGGAAATCGCCGTAATGGGCGCTGAGCAGGCAGTTAACATTGTCAACAGGGATGAAATAAGCAAGAACCCAAAAGCAAAGGCCGAGTTGGTTCAGCAGTACACTGAAAAATATCTTAATCCCTATGTTTCTGCAAAGCTCGGAAAAGTCGACATGGTCATCGACCCAAAAGACACAAGAATCGCCCTGATAAAATGCCTTGAGATGATTCTTTCTAAGCGCGAGAAGCGGCCCGCAAAAAAGCACGCAAATATACCGTTGTGATTTAGCAAATGGAAGACCTCACTGTTAAAGTTGATGGCAAGGAATA
>JBBSWR010000009.1:0-6549 GCA_038046185.1 Nanobdellota archaeon | reverse complement strand
GAAATAAAAATAAAGAAAAATGACAATGTCAATCGCGGGGATGTTTTGGCAGTAATAGAATGAAAATGGAAAAAAAAGATCTAGGAATTTTAAAAGATGTCCCACTTAGGAATATATTCAAAAGAGAATCTGAAGAGTTTACCCCATGGCTAAACGATAATATAACCGAACTCAACAGAATCTTAGGAATTGAGATTATTGATACTCAAATGGAAGTTTCAGTAGGAAAATTCTCTCTAGACATATTGGGCACAATAGCTGGTTCTGATAAAAAAGTAATCATTGAAAATCAAATAGAGCCTACAGATCATAATCACTTAGGACAATTACTTACTTATGCTTCTGGGATTAATGCCTCCATTGTTATATGGGTTGCAAAAGAATTTACAGAGGAGCATGTTAGTGCACTAGAGTGGCTAAATACAAATATGAAAGAAGACGTTTCGTTTTTTGGAATTGCATTAAAAGCAATTCAAATTGATAACTCAAAACCAGCGCTTAATTTTGATGTTATAATAAAACCAAATGAATGGGATAGAACATTAAAATCTGTTAAAATATCATCGGATACAAACATTCATTACCTAAACTTTTATAAGGAACTTGTTGAAAATTATAATAAAATTAACTCTAACTGGAAAAGGAAGAATCCGCAACCGCAAAATTGGTTACAATTTGGTGCTGGAAAAGGTGGGTTTTATTTTGGTTGGAGTTTTGGATATTCTGGAAGTACAAAAATATTTAGAACAGAATTATATATTGATACTGGTGATGAAGTTGCGAACAAAGATTATTTTGATAGATTAATAAGTAACAAAGATAAAATTGAAAGTGAACTTGGTTATAGTCTAAAATGGGAGAGATTAGATAATAGAAGGGCATGTAGAACAGTTTTACTAAAAGAAATCAATTATACCATAAATAATATATCTACGGAAGAAAAAAGAAATTTACTTGATTGGGCAACAAAGAGTATGTTAACTTTTTCAAAAGTATTTTCAAAGTATATAGGTGAATTAAAGTAAATAACAATACTAAAAATCATTATGGAGGGTGTTGAATGGAAAAACAAAAATTAAAAGGTATGGTTTTCGCTGCATTGTTCGCAGCCCTCACAGGAGTTGTTGCATGGTTTAAAATTCCGCTTCCGTTTACTCCCGTCCCAATCACTTTGCAAACGCTGTTAGTTTTGATGAGCGGCGCAATGCTCGGCGCTTATTATGGCGCGCTGGCTATGATAATTTATCTCGTCTTAGGTGCGATTGGGCTACCGGTTTTTGCAGGCGGCTCATCAGGATTCGGCGCTTTGCTTGGCCCTTCAGGAGGATACCTTCTCAGCTATCCAATTGCGGCTTTTGTAATTGGAAAAATGCTTGAAAAGAAGAAGTTAAGCAAATTCCTAAAATTCATTTCTTTTGCATTAATAATTATTTTAGTGGTTCTTGTTGCATTTGACGCAATTTTCAAGCTCGGCATAATGAAGCTAGGGGATAAGCCCATGGTTTCATTGATTACAGAACAGCAAAGAACAATCCTCATTATAATAAGCCTCGGGCTGTTGCTCTTGTTTTCTTTTATGCTATTCTACGCGAAAAAATCAAAATATTTTTCAGCGGATGTTGTTCTTGCAATGTTTGCCGGCACTTTGATAATATATCTTCTTGGCGCAGTTCAGGGAAAATTTGTGACCGGCCTGCCGTGGAGCGCAATATTTATAGGATGGGTGCTGCCGTTCATTGTCGGCGACACTTTAAAGCTGATTGTAGCAGCGTGGGTTGCAAACAAAATCGATGCCAAGAAGTATATGAAATGAAGCCAAAACTTGTTTTATTTGATGTTTTTTCTTACAGCTGCATGAATTGCTTAAGGTCATTGGATTTTATTAAAAAGATTTCAAATAAATACAAAAAATTTGGCCTGAAAACGGTAATAATTCACCCCCCGGAATGGGAATTTGAGAAAAATAATTCTAATATCAGGCTTGCATCAAAAAAATACGGAGTAAACTTTCCAATAAAAATTGACAGAAATTGCAGAATTATAAAAAAATACGGTGTTAATTTCTGGCCGGCTCAAATTCTGGTTAAGAATAATCAAACAGTATACAAGCATACCGGCGAAGGGAATTACGGGGGCTTGGAAAAATCCATAATAAAAAACCTGAAAATAAATTCAAAAAGATTGTTTAATAATGAGCCAAAATACTCCAAATTTCCAGCTATATACTGCGGAAAAAGAAAAAAAGGAAGAATTTCCGGGTTAAATAAAAAATTGAAATTCGGCATTGTTTATAATGACGGGAACTGGGTTCAAAAAGACGAGTATTTGCAGTCCGTTTCAGATGATTCTTCACTGACGATATTAACAAAGGGAAAAATAATAAATTTTGTTGCAAAAGCTATAAATAATAAGCCGATTAAAATAAAAATAGTATTAAATAATAAATTAATAAAACAATTAATGGTAAGCGAGCCCGGGCTGTATCGGATTATCAGGTCAAAAAATAACGAGCAGAAAATGTTGACCATAATCACTCAAAAAAACCTGGCAGCTTATTCGTTTTCATTCCAATGATAGAGGCAAAAAATATTAATTTCAGGTATGAAGAAGGCTTGATTTTAAGAAACATAAGCCTAAAAATAAAAGACGGCAGCTTTACTGCAATAATCGGGGCGAACGGCTCCGGAAAAACCACTTTGGCAAAGCACTTCAATGCAATTCTCGCCCCATATAGCGGCAGTATATATGTTGATGGGATTGACACTAAAAAAAATGAGCTTAATGCAAGAAAAAATGTTGGTTTTGTCTTCCAGAATTTTGAAGACCAGCTGGTTTATTCCACTGTGGAGGAAGACATCGGATTCGGGCTGGAAAATATGGGATTTTGCCAGGATGATATAAAATATGCTGCAAATCAAATCCTTAATAAATTAAATATAGCCAATCTTGCAAAAAGAAACGTCAATATGCTTTCTCTAGGGCAAAAGCAGCTGGCTGCATTGGCAGGTGTTTTGGCGATGAAGCCGAAATATATAATTTTTGACGAGCCTACGACAATGCTTGACGCAAAAAACAAGAAAAGCATAATGGAGATTATTAAGGAATTAAATAAAAAAGAAAAAATTGGAATAATACTGGTTACCAATGTTCTGGATGATTTAAAATATGCAGACAACGTAATTGTTCTTAAAAACGGAGAAGTAATATTTGACGGCAAAAAAATGAATTTAAGCAAAAAAATGTTAAAGCAGGCGGGCTTATATGATTAACAGGCTGACATTTGGGCAGTTTATAGGTAAAAATTCGTTCATTCACAGCCTGGATGCAAGGCTAAAATTAATCTGCGTGATTTTTCTGAGCATACTCATATTTTTGGTTCATGATATTAAAAAAATAATTATTTTCTCAATATTCACATTAATAATTATGTTGGCTTCAAAAATTGATTTTAAAAGCCTGATAAAAAACCTAAGGCCGTTTTATTTTACTTCAATTTTCATTTTAATAATGTATTTGCTGTTCTCAAGAAGCGAGTTAGGGATGGGAATTCTGGCTGTCTGGAGATTTTTAATGCTGGTCCTGATTTCATTGGCATTTACATTTACAACAAGAATTTCAGATATAATTTCTGCAATTGAGAATCTTGCCGGGCCGTTAAAATTTTTTGGAATAAAACCAAGAAACATTGCCACAATGATTTCGATAGCAATAAGGTTTGTGCCTTCCATGTTTATTGCAATGGAAAAAACAAGGGAAGCCATGATTTCGAGGCTGGCAGATTTCAAAAAAATAGGGCACATAAAGCTGTTTATGGTGGTTATGCTCGAAAAAATGATAAAATCCGCTTCAAATTTGAGCGATGCAATGCAGTCAAGATTGTATAATGAAAACACAGAAAATAAGCGGGTGATGAAACTCAAAGCGAACGATTACCTGTCGATTGCAGCTGTTGCAATCTTAATCATGGCTATTTATTAGAATTTCTCTGGCCAAACAGGATCCCGGTCAGGACATTCAAAGCCCATGCCTGGAACACACTTATCTTTAGAATGCTCCCAAACACAAAATTCCACAGCCACATTACCGGAAATGCCAGTATAAGCCCCACAAGCGCGCTTAATATTATAACAAGAATCATAGCATAAGCTAAATCCAAAATCCTTTTCAATACAGGAACGCTGTCCAAAAACCCCATACTATATGGAAAGTTATACGGTTTTTAAAGATATCGAAAACAAAGTTTTCGGGATCTTTAAATTAGAAAATCTCTGATTTTCTTTATTTAAAGATTGTGGAAACTAACCGCTCACGAAAGAATTAAAGGCCAAGATAGAAAAAATAAATCAATATCTAACTCTTGTATCCCCTTCCATAATTTTGATCATTTTATTATCTTTTAACTTTAGCAATAGGCTACAATTTTCATCAATTCCGACTGCTTTGCCATTAATCTTCTTTGTTCTTGTTGTTATAGTTACATTTTTATCTAAGGTATCGCAATATCTTTTCCACATTTGAATAATAGTTTTCAATTTATTTTTGTTATAATAGTTATTATACAAATCAAAAAAATTATTAATTATTGATTTAGTTAATTTGCCGATATTAATTTTTTTATTATTAATAATGTTTAATGACGTTGCAATATCCTTTATATCAGAAGGAAAAGAAATTTGATTAACATTTAATCCAAACCCGACGATGACATAGTTTTCTTTCCCAAAAATTCCTTCCGTAAGAATCCCGCACAATTTTTTGCCCTTGTAATGAACATCATTCGGCCATTTGATATTTGTTTTTATTCCGGTGATTTTTCTAACGGATTTAACAACAGAAACCGCAGCGGCAAAAGTAAGATGTTGCAAATTTTCAGTATTTTTGGGCTTCAGTAGGATTGACATCCACAACCCGCCTTTTGAAGAATGCCATTTTCTATTAAATCTCCCACGGGCTTTCGTTTGAACCTCAGAAATAATGATGATATTACTCAATCCTTTCTTGGAGAATTCTTTAGCTTTGTCTTGTGTAGATGTAAGGGATTTGAAGTAGTGTATTTGATAGTCCATATCTGTAGGTTATGCCCAAATTATAAAAATTATTCCTCGAAACTGCCTTCGTTCATTGAGTCATGCCGTGCGGCCATGGTCCACGGATTAGCCTTTTGCCTGTTATCATGCTTCCTTGCAAGATACTGTGAAACTGCGGTTGTGACAATCAAAACTTTTTTCTCTTTTGAAAGAGCTTCCTCCTTAACGGGCTTCATTTCCCTGAGGTCTTCCATTATGCTGTTGTTTGCAATAAACGAAGTTGTAATGTTTCCCTTGAGGAACTGCCTCTTGCCCAAAACAAGCTTATGGAAGGGAATTGTTGTTTTGACTCCGTCAACTATAAGCTCGTCCAGAGCCCGTTTCATTCTCTCAATTGCTTCGTGCCTTGTTCTTCCATGGCATATAACCAAAGCAATCAACGAATCAAATTGAGGCAAAATTTTATAGCCCGTGTGGGCGGAACTGCTTATCCTAATTCCAGGACCGCCCGGCGGAAGATAATTAACGATTGTTCCGGGCGATGGGGCAAATCCTTTCAGTGGATCTTCCGCATTTATCCTACATTCAATCGCGTGCCCGGTTATCTTAATGTCTTCCTGCTTATAAGCCAATTTAGCGCCTTCTGCGAGCTTAATCTGTTCTTTTACAAGGTCAACATTGGTCACCATTTCTGTTACACCGTGCTCGACCTGTATTCTTGTGTTCATCTCAATAAAATAAAAATTCCTGCTTTTGTCCAGCAAAAATTCAACAGTGCCAGCGCCCTCATATCCGATTGCCATAATTGCTTTTACAGCCGCGCTTCCCATCGCCTCCCTTAATTCAGGGGTCAAAGCGGGGCTTGGAGATTCTTCCACCAATTTCTGATGCCTCCTTTGTATGCTGCAGTCTCTTTCTCCAAGATGTATTACATTGCCGTACCTGTCGGCCATAATCTGAAATTCAATATGCCTTGGCTCTTCAAGGTACCTTTCAATATAAACTGACGCATCTCCGAAAGAGTTCTCCGCTTCCTTGCTGGCATTCTCATAGGCATTTTCAAGCTCTTCTTCTTTTGTGACTATTCTCATCCCCTTTCCTCCGCCGCCGGCAGAAGCCTTGATAATCACGGGAAATCCAATCTGGCCAGCAACTTTTAATGCGTGCTTATAGTTTTTCAAATCTTCCTTGATTCCTTCTATAACCGGAACATTGGCTTTAAGCATAGCTTTCTTCGCCTCTACCTTATCGCCAAGTTTCTTAATCATTTTTGAGGAAGGTCCTATAAACTTAATGCCTTTTTTCTCGCACAACTTTGCAAATTTTGGATTTTCTGATAGGAAACCATAGCCCGGATGGATAGCATCGCAGTCAGCCTGCTTGGCCAGATTAACCATTTTCTTGATATCCAAATAATTCTTTGGCTTGCCAATATTGTATGATTTATCAGAAAACTTTACCTGAAGCGAGTCTTTTTCCTCTTCTGAATAAATAACGACGCTTTCAATTCCCAGCTCCCTGC
>JBBSWR010000008.1:0-1130 GCA_038046185.1 Nanobdellota archaeon | reverse complement strand
TCAGAAATACTAGGGATGAGCTTATATATAAATATACCGAAGATTAAATACTATCATTTAACCGAAACATTTTTATAACCTGATTGTTATATTAACTTTATGAAAAACCCTGAAAATATGACCGCAAAGGAGCTTATTGAGCTGGCTGATGAAATAAAGAGTGGGATTACTACCGAATGGATTAAGAGACGGAAATCCATAAGGCGTGAATCTAAGCCTCTTCTGGTCCGGCAATCTTGATAGTTTTAATCCCATTTTTTCTCAAAATTTCATTTATTTCTTTCTCTTTGCCCCTTAAATGTTTTCTGTTAAACGTGACCAAATAGTCGAGCTTAAATATTGAAGTTACTAGGACAATGAATGCGTCCTCTTCTTTAACATCTTTGGATTGCAGCTCTAGCAATATTTTCACATCATCTATTCCTAAATTACCAATTTCATAATCTATATCTTCATTTGTAAGAAGCGTGGTGCTGTTTTTTAGGTAAAAATTTTCTATCTGTTCCTTAAGAGTGATGTGCTTCCATTTATCCAGGTGCCCAAGGAGATAGAAAGGAGTCACTATCTCAAATTCTTCAGTTCTTGACAAAAATTCCCTCCCTATATCGCCATTGTGGCTTTTGTCCCATTTGGCCATCGTGACAACATCCAAATCAATCATGATTTTCTTTTTTTGTTTCATCTTAATTCCTCTTTATTCGTTGTCCCATATCTGTACTGTCAAATTCCCGTTATTTGCCAAAACTCCGCCCTTGCTAGCGCTACAAGAATCATCAAAATGAAGGTGAAAATCCTGTTAGGCTGCCTCTTTGGCGGGGATTCATTATTTTTTGTTTTTCCGCACTCTTTTTCTTTTCTCATTTTTTATTCACCTCGTTATTTTAACCGAAAGTTTTTTATAATCTGATTGTTATATTAACCTTATGAAATCAGCATTGATAAAGCCAGTTGAAAAGTCCGTGGCAGGGATTTTAATAGCCAAATTGATGTTTAAGTCACGTTCCGAAGCTTTGGGTGCGTTTGATGGCATGTCTGTCACCGACTTTTTTAGGAAATTAAGGGACACCAGATCCAGGCAAAAAACTTTTTAGCATTTCATAGCCGATGAACTCTGGAGTCTTTAACCCTTT
>JBBSWR010000007.1:0-1119 GCA_038046185.1 Nanobdellota archaeon | reverse complement strand
AGCTCTAAACTGAAGCGCTGATGAACGCCGGCGATAACTATAATCGTCCTAAGGTGGAAATGCTGCCTTAGTAGGGTAACAGACCCTCTTTGAACTTCGTTTTGCCGAATGAAGATGTAGAAGAAAATTTAACTAAATGCTGGAATATCTGGTGAATCTGACATTACTATGGTATAATATACACATATTTATTTATTGTATAATATGCCAAGTGAAAATATGTTCAGTGCAGACAATCAGCAGGAAAGACTAGAAGGATGGATTGTTGGATTTGTTGATGGGGAAGGTTGCTTCTCAGTTAGCATAATAAAAAATTCAACAACCAAAAGTGGTTGGCAAATATTTCCGGAATTTGTTGTTACGCAAGGTGAAAAAAGTATAGATTCACTAAATGCAATCAAAAATTATTTTGATTGCGGTAAAATCTATATCAATCGCCGAAAAGATAATCACAAAGAAAACCTTTGTCGTTATTGTGTAAGATCAATTCATGAATTACGTGACAAGATAATTCCTTTCTTTCAAAACAATAACTTACGAACTGCCAAAAAATTAGATTTTGAAAAGTTTGTAACTATTATTAAATTGATTGAAAAAAAGAAACATCTTAAAAATGTTGGAATGATCAAAATCGCCAAAATAATTCAGGAAATGAATAGAAAGGTGCCATCACGATTTCTAGAATCCTCAGAGACTACATGTTAGATTCCGATTTTGCGTCGGAAAAGATATAGTCCCATCTGCATGGCGACATGCAGGAATGTTTTACTCAAACATTCATTTCAACATTGTGTTGAAGTAAGATCAAATAAGCGAAATTCCTTGTCGGGTGAGTTCCGACCCGCACGAATGGCATAACGATTTGGAGACTGTCTTAACCATGTCCTCGGCGAAAATGCAAGTGTCGTGAAGATGCGACATAACCGCAGCTAGACGAAAAGACCCCGTGAAGCTTTACTATAGTTTGACATTGATACATTATTCCATTTGTTCAGAATAGGTGGGAGCCTTCGGGCGCCAGTGAGATACCACCCTTATGCTGTGATGTGTCTAATCTTCTGGTCTGAATCGGCTGGAGGAGACAGTGTCTGATGGGTAGTTTAACTGGGGCGGTTGCCT
>JBBSWR010000006.1:0-4287 GCA_038046185.1 Nanobdellota archaeon | reverse complement strand
CATTATAAATTAATCATATGCCCAAACTGACAATCAATTTTGCAACCAGCAATCCCTGTAAAGTCCGCGAGTTTAAGCAGATTCTTGAGCCTGAAATTAAAGTTAATCACATCAAAATTTCTTATCCTGAAATAAGAAGCGATGATTCTGAAGAGATTGCAAGGCATTCGGCAAAAGCGCTTGCAGAGAAGTTCAAAAAAAATATTGTAGTCGAAGATTCCGGGCTGTTTATTAAATCTCTTAATGATTTTCCTGGGACTTATTCGGCAACAGTGCATAAAAAAATTAGGCTGGATGGAATACTCAAGCTTATGAAAGATGTCAAGAGCAGGGAATGCGAGTACAAAAGCGCGGTTGCCTATTGCGAGCCCGGAAAGAAGCCGATAAGCTTCTTGGGTGTTGAGAAGGGAAAAATTGCCGAGAGTATAATAGGAAGCTTTGGCTTTGGCCATGACCCGATTTTTATTCCAGAGGGAAGCAATAAAACATACGGGGAGATGGAAAATGTCGAAGATATCAAGAAATTCAGGAGAAGGGCTGTTTTGAAATTAAGAGGGTATTTATTAAACAAGAAATAGGCTTCTTTTAGAATTCTTTCTGTTCAGTAAAAACAAAAAACTTATATATAAACTTAAACTAACTTTTCTTATGATTCAAAAATTCAGGGAATTGATGAAGACAAAGGAAGATTTAGACCTGATAAACAAAAATGTAGAGGAAAACAATAAAATTATTTCTGAGCTGGAGGCAGAATTAACATCATTAAAAAATGAAGTGAGCGAAACTAAAAGCATCCAGCAGGATTTCTTAAGCACATTCAAAGATAATCTAACGGTTATAAAAAATTTAAGGGAAGATTTTGGGAAGGAGCTTTACGAATTCAAGCTGTTAAAAGGCCAGCTGCAGAAGAAGATTTTAGACAAATTTGAAGAGGAGCTGCAGAAAGATTTAGAAGTGAACAGGGAATCATTAAGAAAGGATGCTAATGAGTACAACGAATTAAGGGGTAAGGTTTCTGAAATTTTGTCAAGATTGAATTTAACGAGCGAAGAAATCACCAAGTTCACCGAAATAAGCAAGAACATAAAGAAAGAAGACTTTGAGCTGACGAAGTTCGCAAGGCAGATTGTCGACATGGACAGGGAGAAATTAGAATTGATGAGGAAGATTGACAATCTGGAAAGATTGGTTTCAAAGATAAGGCGAAGGGAAATAATAAGATAAGATTAAGTTGATTTGTTCTTCTAGTTTTTTCATTACGGAGGGAATAGCTGATTGCACCCTATTCAGATTGCGACAACCACCCATTACTTTTTTAATAAAAAGTGAATACTAATCAAAAATAATATAAAGTGCTGGAAATAACCTTGTTCTATGGAAACTTCAAATAAAATAACAGTTGACAGAAAGCTTCTCGAGCATGTTGCGGAAGTTGCTAGGCTAAAATTGACAGAAGAAGAAATCAGAAAATTTCTTCCCCAATTAAAGGAAGCTTTGGAATTCTTTTCAAAATTGGAAGAAGTTGATACAAGCAACGTTAAGCCTAGTTTCCAGCCTGTTGAATTAAAAAATGCCATGCGCGAGGATATTGAAAAAGAATGTTTGACGCAAGACGAGGCATTGTCGCAAACGGAGCACAAGAAAGATGGATACTTTAAAGGGCCAAGGGCAATTTAAATTTTTTACTGGAATTGTTTTTTTGCTAATGTTAGTTTTATTTATTTCATCATGCTCACCAAAAAATGCTCAAGGAGAAAACAAAATGACAAAATATGTTACAATTGAAACCGACAAAGGAACAATCAAGGCAGAGCTGTACACTGAAAAAGCACCTATAACCACAAAGAATTTCATTTACCTGGCAAATTCGGGATTTTACAACGGATTAAAATTCCACCGGGTTGAGCCGAATTTTGTTATACAGGGCGGCGACCCGAAAGGCGACGGGACCGGTGGCTCGGGAAAGAATATTCCGCTTGAAATAAACAAAGACCTTACGCACGTTGAAGGCGCACTTGCAATGGCGCGCTCGCAGGACCCAAACAGCGCAAGCTCGCAGTTCTATATAACGCTGGCTCCAACACCCTTTCTGGATGGGAGTTATGCTGTGTTTGGAAAAGTTGTTTCAGGGATGGAAGCTGTAAATAAAATACAAGTCGGGGACAAGATGAACAGAGTTTACATAACAGACAAGTAAAATTAAATGACAATTCAAAATTTTATAAATCAGATAAAAAATAATGAAATTGACGTAGTTGAACATACTCAAAAGGTTATTGAAGAATGCAGGAAACTAAACCAGGAGTACCATTATTTTAATACAATTTCTGAAGAACTTGCCATGAAGCAGGCAAATGAAATAAAGAAATCCGTCAAAAACAATGATAAACACATTAAAAATAAAAAATTGCTGGGAGTCGCAATTTCTGTAAAGGATTCTATCTGCGTCAAGGGAGTTGAATCGACTGCCGGCTCAAAAATATTGAAAGGCTACAAGCCGTTGTTTAATGCGACTGTAATTAAAAAAGTGATTGAGCAGGGCGGAATCATAATCGGGAAAACCGCGCAGGATGAATTTGGGTTTGGAAGCTTCTCTGTAAATGTTGGAATCGGATTCAAAGTTCCGAAGAATCCTATCGACAAGGAAAGAAGCTGCGGGGGCTCTTCCGGAGGAGCTGCAGGGCTGGCGAAAAAAGCAAGCTTTCCGCACCTGGCTTTCAGCGAAAGTACTGGTGGGAGTATTGCAGAGCCCGCTTCATTTTGCGATGTATTTGGATTATGCCCGACTTATGGCAGAGTTTCAAGATTCGGGCTGATTGATTTCGGAAACAGCCTGGACAAGATAGGACCTATGACCAAGACGGCCCATGAATCCGCTTTATTTCAGGAAGTTATCTCTGGCTATGATGCAAACGACAGCACTTCATTAAATGCTGAAGTTGGCAATTATACAGACTTTGTTGGCAAATCTGCCAAGGGGATGAAAGTCGGAATCATCAAAGAAGCATTCGGGCACGGAAATGACAAAGAAGTTGAAAAACATGTTTATAACGGGATAAAAAAATTAGAAGAGGGGGGAGTTAAAGTTGAGGAATTATCTTTAGAATTGCCAATAAAATATGGACTGGCAACTTATTACATGATAGGAACTTCCGAAGCTTCCACAAACCTGGCAAAGTATTGCGGGATGAGATACGGAATTTCTGAAAAACTGGAAGGCAGCTTCAATGAGTATTTCACAAAAATAAGAAGCGAAAATCTCAGCGAGGAGGCAAAAAGAAGGATTATGCTCGGAACGTTCGCAAGAATGTCGGGCTACAGAAATGCGTGCTACATGCAGGCTATGAAAGTTCGAACTGTAATAATAAATGAGTACAAAAAAGCATTCAAGAAATTTGATGCTCTTGTAAGCCCGACTGTTCCGATTTTGCCGCCTAAATTTTCAGAGATTGAAAAATTAACTCCTCTTCAAAATTACATGATGGATGTAATGCTTGTCGGGCCAAATATCTGCGGACTGCCGCATTTAAGCGCCCCGGTCGGATATTCAAACGGGCTGCCGGTTGGAATGCTATTGACAGGAGACCATCTGCAGGAAGGAAAATTACTGCAATTAGGAAGTGTGTTTGAGAGAAAATGAACTATAAACAAAAATTAGCAATTAGTATTGTATTTGATATTACGGATAATTTTATAGGTAGGCTACCTGTATTAGGAACTCTATTTGATATTTTTGGAACAGGGTTATCATATTACTTTTGGGGTAGGGGAGGATTGTTTGCGGGATGGGAGATTGTGGATATATCTGACCAAATTGATGGTTTTATTCCCTCTTTGACAATAATAGGATTGTTTTCAAAAAACAAAAAATGAAAAACTTCACAAGCGATATTGTAATCGGACTTGAAATTCACGTAGAACTCAACACAAAAACAAAATTATTCTGCGGCTGCCCTACAAAAGGAAGCGAGGAGCCCAACACAAGAACCTGCGTGACGTGCCTTGGAATGCCAGGCTCAAAGCCTGTGCTGAACAAAAAAGCTGTCGAGTTTGCATTAAAATTATGCCTGGCGCTCGGATGCGAAATTTCCCCTGAACTGATTTTCTCAAGAAAATCATATTTTTATCCTGACATGGCAAAAAATTACCAGATTACACAATATGAAATTCCTCTCGGCAAAAAAGGAAAATTAAAACTTAAGGAAGGAAAAGAAGTCGGAATTACAAGGGTTCACATGGAAGAAGACCCTGCATCTTTAGTGCATCCTGCCGGAATGAAAGATTCTG
>JBBSWR010000005.1:0-9994 GCA_038046185.1 Nanobdellota archaeon | reverse complement strand
TGGCTATTGATTTGTTCAGAATCTCAAATAACCTGAGCATAATGAACTCCGGCCCAAAAGGCGGAATTTCTGAAATAATTTTGCCGGATGCCGAGCCGGGCTCTTCAATAATGCCCGGCAAGATAAACCCCAGCATTCCTGAATGTGTTATTATGGTATGCTTTGACGTGATGGGAAAAGATAATACTGTTGAACTGGCTGCGCAATATTCAATTTTGGAATTAAATGTTATGTGCCCGGTAATTGCAAAAAATATTCTTGACTCGATGAAAATTCTTACAAGCGCGTTGAAAATGTTCCGAGAATTATGCATTGATGGAATTAGGGCGGATGAAGAAAGGTGTTTGGAATTGCTGCACAAAAGCACCGCTATTGCAACCGCATTGAACCCCTATTTTGGATACCAAGCGGTTTCTAAAATTGTTAAGGAATCGCTTAAAAATAATTCCACAATAAAAGAAATGATTTTAAAATACAAATTAATTGATGAAAACGATTTGAATAAAATATTGTCTCCCGAGGAAATGACTCAGCCTGGAGAGATTGATTTGAGACTAGCTGAAAAAATAAAAACCAGCGATAGTTACAAACTGTTTTTGGAGAATTTGTAATGGCTAAGCCGAAAAATTTTGAAAAAAGATTAAAGGAAATTGAAAGCAGAAACAGCAGAGTTGAGATTGACAAATCATGGGAAACAAGCCTAAGCAGAAGGGGATTACTGGCTTTATTTACTTATCTTGCAATAGGATTTTACCTTCAGGCAATAAAAATTCAGAAGCCCTGGCTGAATGCAATTGTCCCTGCTGTCGCATTTATGCTTTCTACTCTGACAATGCCATTTTTCAAAAAAGTGTGGGTTAGATACGTTAAATGAATTTAAATGACAAAATAATAATCAACAGCTTTAAAAAACAATTATCAACACTAACATAAAATGCCACGGCCAAAAATTTCAATTATCGGAGCAGGGAATGTCGGAGCGACTGCAGCACACTGGATTGCCTTAAAAGAATTGGGAGATGTTGTTTTGCTTGACATTGTGGAAGGAATGCCGCAGGGAAAAGCGCTTGATTTGCTTGAATCCAGCCCGATTGAATATTTTGATGCTGATGTTAAAGGAACAAATAATTATGAGGATACCAAAGATTCTGATATTGTTGTGATAACCTCGGGAATTGCGCGAAAGCCGGGAATGTCGAGAGATGATTTAATTTCAATAAATACGAAAATCGTAAAAGAAGTTACTCAAAATGCTGCAAAATATTCTCCAAACTCAATTATTATTGTTGTGACAAACCCGCTTGATGCGATGGTTTTTGTTGCTTCAAAAGTGAGCAATTTTGCTAAAAATAAAGTGATTGGGATGGCGGGTATTCTTGATTCAACAAGATTCAGGACTTTCATTGCCAAAGAGCTTGACGTGTCTGTTGAGGATGTCGATGCAATGGTTCTTGGTGGGCATGGAGATACTATGGTTCCGCTTCCAAGATATTCCACAGTAAACGGGATACCTATAACTGAATTGATGGCGCAGGAGAAAATCGAGCAGCTGGTTAAACGAACAAGAGATGGCGGGGCTGAAATTGTTAATTTGCTAAAAACAGGCTCTGCATATTATGCCCCGAGCGCTGCGGCTGCTGAAATGGTTGAGTCAATCCTGAAAGACAAGAAAAGAATTTTGCCGTGCGCTGCTTACTGTGATTCTGAATACGGCGTCGGCGGTTATTTTGTTGGAGTGCCGGTCAAGCTGGGAAGAAACGGCGTCGAGAAAATAATTGAACTGAAACTGACGGATGAGGAAAAAGAAATGTTTGCAAAATCAGTTGAGCACGTTAAGAATTTAGTTGATGTAACTGAAAAGTTCTTATAATCTATTTTTAATTATTTCTATAAAATATTGGTGAACTCTGCTGTCTTCTGTTAATTCCGGATGGAATGTTGAAGCGAGAATGTTATTTTGCTGAATTAATACGGAATCATTGTTTAATTTTGCCAATACCTTTACTTCTTTCCCGGTTTTTTCAATCACGGGCGCTCTTATGAAAATCCCGTTAAACTTTCCAATTTTTTCTATTTCCATTTCTGCCTCGAAGCTGTCGACCTGCCTTCCGTAGTCATTTCTTTTAATGGAAATATCCAGCAGATTTAATCTTGGCTGGCTGCTGCCTGAAATGTTTTTTGACAGCAAAATTGCACCTGCGCATGTGCCATAAATTGCCATCCCATGCTTGTGCTTTTTGATTATTTCCTTGTCAAGGCCGTATTGCTGCATTAGGTTTCCAATTGCAGTTGATTCTCCGCCAGGGATTATCAGCCCATCAACATTTTTTAAATCCTCCGGCAGCCTTACTTCCACTGCATCGGCACTGCATTTTTTTAGAATTTCAATGTGCTCCTTAAAATCTCCCTGAAGGGCAAGAACTCCAATTTTTACCATTGTGACATTAATTTCCCCTTTCCTGAAGTCGGGTTTCCAATTCCTTGATGTCCAATCCTTTCATTGATTCTCCTAATCCCTCAGAAACTTTTGATATAATCTTAGGATTGTTAAAGTGAGTTGTTGCCTCGACAATAGCTTTTGCCATTTTGTAAGGGTTCTGGCTTTTGAATACTCCTGAGCCGACAAAAATTCCGTCGCAGCCAAGCATCATCATTAATGCGGCATCTGATGGGGTTGCAACTCCGCCCGCTGCGAAATTTACAACCGGCAGCCTCTTGAGATTTCTCGTCAGGGCAACTAGTTCAACGGGAACTCTGAATTCCTCTGCTTTTTTGCTCATTCCTTTTTGGCTTAAGCTTTGAAGTGATTCTACTTCCTTATTTACACATCTCATGTGCTTAACCGCTTCTATAATATTTCCTGTTCCTGCTTCCCCTTTTGTCCTTATCATTGCAGCGCCTTCATTTATTCTTCTTAATGCCTCGCCTAAATTTCTGCAGCCGCAGACAAAAGGGACTTTAAATTTGTGCTTGTCTATGTGAATTTCATCAGCCGGAGTCAGAACTTCGCTTTCATCAATGTAGTCAACTTCCAGCGACTCGAGAACCCTTGCCTCTGCAATGTGGCCGATGCGGCATTTTGCCATTACAGGAATCGTGACAGCACCCATTATTTCTTTAATCTTGAGCGGGTCTGCCATCCTTGCAACTCCTCCATCTTTTCTGATGTCAGAGGGAACTCTTTCCAGGGCCATGACTGCAACAGCGCCTGACTTCTCCGCAATTTTTGCATGTTCGGCATTCACAACGTCCATTATGACGCCGCCTTTCAGCATTTCTGCCAATCCCTTCTTCAGAATAAAAGTTCCTTTTTGCATTTGTATCTTCATGTATGGTACTTAAAAATTCAATATAAAGTTTTCGGAAATGGAAATGCACATCGCTAAACTTAAATACTTCATCATTTAAATTATTCATAAGGTGTTTTTATGGAAGAGCCCGAAGAAATGCAGGTTGGAAAAGTAACACATTATTTCCCGAAAATAGGAGTTGCAATAATTGAAGTTACTGACGGCAGCATCAAGATAGGGGATGAAATACACATAAAAGGAAAAACAACGGATTTCAGACAGAGAATTATTTCAATAGAAATTGACTACGAAAAGATTGAAATTGCAGAGCCAGGCAGGACTATTGGAATAAGAGTTGATGAAATCGCGAGAAAGCAGGATTTGGTTTATAGAAAATTTTGAATAGCCTATTATTATTTACATTTCATTTAAAGTTTTCTTGGAGAATTTTGACGATGAGATAGTAATTCAAAGTTCCCTATAGGCGTATTTAGGCAGACCATTTCTGCTTTGGAACTGTTTTAGCTTGGCTGTTATAATTCTTAACCATAAATTTGAAGACTATTGGCGCAATAAAGGTTGCAATCAAGTCAATCGTAATTATTGCCGTAAAGATTCCGGCGCTTATTATTCCCGCGCCTAGTGCAATAGTTGCAATTGCAAGCTCCGTATCCCCTTTTGGAACGACCCCAAATCCCACGGTTACCCCTTCCATGAATGTGCCTTTGCTGAGCATAACGCCGATTATTGTGCCAAGAACTGTGCCGAAAATGTCAATAAACAGCAATACAAGAATTAACGGAATATTTAAGGATATCGAGCTAAAATCCGTCTTTAATCCGACATTAACAAAGAATATCGGAATCAAAAATCCAAAAGCTATTATGTGTATTGAATGGGAAATCTCATTCATCCTCCACGGCTTTCTGTCGATTTCATTCAGCAGTGTCTGCCTCACCAAAATTCCTGCAACCAAAGCCCCAATTAATGAGCCGACTCCGGCAACTTCAGAAACATAGGCCATTAATAATACAATAATCAGCGCTCCCATGAATAAAGTTGATTTTGATTTTTCTTTTTCAAAAATTCTTAACGCAATTGGTATCAGGGAAAATCTGAATATAACTACAATCAGCACAAACGCAAATATGTCAAGCGCAAGTTTTTGCAGGCCGGATTCTCCCATGGCAGTTGAGTGGAAGGCTACAAGCAAAACGCTGACCAGGAGCAGTTCAAACACATCGTCAACTGTGCCTGCTGAAATAATCAGATTTCCAATTTTGCTCTTGATAAGCTTTAATTCTTCTAAAATGTCGAGTGAGATAGCCTGCGAACTGACCGAAAGGCAGATTCCAATTATCAAAGAAGCCATTATGCTTAATCCAAAAATAAAATGGCCCGCAAGAAATCCTGCGATTAAGGGAATTATTGTGTTAAACACGGCAATTAAAGATGATTCCTTAAAATTTTTTTTGAACTGCTTTGGGCTGATTTCCAGCCCTATAAAGAAAAAGAGCAGCAGTATGCCCATATTGGTCAAAAAAGAAAACGCAGAGTTTACTTCACCGGTAAAAAGAGTTTCCCTTATTATTGGAATGCCAAGGATAACTCCTGCAAGTATCTGGCCGATAACTCTTGGAAGGCTAAAGTACCTGAATAATTCAGAGAGAAAAAAAGCAAGTATCAAAGCAATCAGTATGACGAATAGCGGGTTTGCCATCTTTTATTGGAAATTGAATTATTAATATATATAGCTTTTGATTTATATGGGCGGACTTTAATATCCGTAATAATTGCTAAAGTCCGCTTATATAGGCAAGGAAAATCATTATACAAAAATTAATGTCCTTGCCTATAAATCAAAAACAATAACTTTTTATTGGGATTAAAACTTATCTGCCAATATGACATCAGATAAAGAAATCAAAAAAGAATTTAAAATCAAAGCTTCAAAAGAGCCTGATAAATATTATGCCACTTCGGTTTTGAAAGCAGAAGGATTCTCAAGAAAGCACTGCTCAAACTGCGGAATTTATTTCTGGTCGGTTACGGACGGCAATGTGTGCGGCAATCCCGCGTGCTCGGGCGGATTCGGCTTCATCGGAGGCACTCCGGCAAAAAAAGAACTGGATTACATCGGAGTGTGGAACGAGTTTTCAAGGCTGTTCAAGAAATGGGGATACACCCCGATAAAGAGATATCCTGTTGTTGCAAGATGGCGCGATGATACAGATTTTGTGCAGGCTTCTATTTATGATTTCCAGCCTTATGTTGTTTCCGGGGAAGTTGAGCCGCCGGCAAATCCTCTGGTTGTGCCGCAGATGTGCTTGAGGTTCAATGATATTGATAATATTGGAATTACGGGCGCACACTACTGCGCTTTCGTTATGATTGGCCAGCACGCTTTTATGAAACCGAAGGACTGGGACCAGGCAAAATATTTTACCGACATCCATAACTGGCTGAGGCAGGGGCTTGGGCTGCCGAATAATGAAATAAAATATCACGAGGACGCGTGGGCCGGCGGCGGAAATTTCGGGCCCTGCATGGAATATTTTTCCCGCGGGTTGGAATTGGGAAACCAGGTTTATATGATGTACGAACAAACTCCTTCCGGAAATAAAGAATTAAACCTAAAAGTTTTGGACATGGGGATGGGGCATGAGAGAAATGCCTGGTTCACGCAGGGTAAATCAACAAGCTATGAAACCACTTTTCCTACTGTTACAAAAAAACTCCAGTCTATCACGGGAATAAAAGTTGATGACAAGATGATGCGGAAATTCTTGCCTTATTCTTCTTACTTAAATGTTGATGAAGTTGATGACATCAATAAAGTCTGGAATGAGGTTGCAGAAAAAACCGGCTATGAGGTTGGCGAGCTGAGAAAAAACATTCTTGATTTGGCTGCGCTTTATTCTGTTGCGGAGCATTCAAGGGCGCTGCTTGTTGCTTTGAGCGACGGGGCTTTGCCTTCAAATGTCGGCGGCGGATACAACCTCAGGGTCATTTTAAGGAGAGCGCTTTCATTTATTGACAAATATGGGTGGGATATTTATCTTCCTGACGTGTGCAGATGGCACGCCGAATACCTAAAGCCTTTGTTTCCGGAATTAAGCGAAAATCTTGACGAAGTCGAAAAAATACTTGAAGTCGAGAGAATGAAATACGGGGCAACAAAGCAAAAAACAAGCTCAATGATTTCAAAGCTGATGCACGAGGAAATTGATGAAAAAAGACTTTTGGTTTTATATGACAGCTACGGCATAACTCCGGAAGTTGTCAAGGAAGAGGCAAATAAATTAAACAAGAAAATATCCGTTCCTGACAATTTCTATGCGATGGTTGCGGAGCTTCATGAGAAAAAAGAGCAGGAGCATGCTACAAAACGCGAAGAGAGAATTGATTTGGAAAATATTCCGGACACGAAGACGCCTTATTTTGAAGACTATAAAAAATCTGAATTTAATGCGAAAGTTTTGAAAATTATTGACAGCAAAGTTGTTTTGGATGAAACTTATTTTTATCCTACCTCAGGCGGCCAGCTTCATGATTTGGGAAAAATAAATGATTTTGAAGTTATTGACGTGTTCAAGCAGGGAAAAATTGTAATCCATGTGCTTGGCCAGAATCCCAATTTTAAAGTTGGCGACAAAGTTCATGGAGAGATTGAACTGCAGAGGAGAGTTCAGCTTGCAAAGCACCACACGGCAACGCATATTGTGAATGCGGCAGCGCGAAAAGTTCTTGGAAACCACATCAATCAGGCGGGCGCTAAAAAAGATATTGACAAAGCGACGATTGATTTGACGCATTACCAAAATGTAACAGATGATGAGCTGCAGCAGATTGAAAAGGAAGCGAATAAGCTTGTCAAAGAAGGAATTACCGTGCACAGCAGCTTTTTGCCAAGGACTGAAGCGGAGCAGACTTACGGAATGAATATTTACCAGGGCGGGGCAGTTCCGGGAAAAATTCTCCGAATTGTCAATATTGACGGGGTTGATGTAGAGGCATGCGGCGGAACTCATCTTCACAACACGCTTGAAGCGGGCCACATTAAGATTCTGAAATCTACGAAAATATCTGATGGGATTGTAAGACTGTATTTTACTGCCGGCGAAGCAGCGCAGAAGGAAGGCATAAAAGAGAAAGAGATACTTGAAGAGGCTGCAAGGCTACTTGATGTTAAAATAAATCAGCTGCCTGCCCGCGTTAACGAACTGTTTGAGAAATGGAAGCTTGCGAAGAAAGCTGTTGAGAAGAAAAAGGAAATAAATCTTGATGAACTAAAATTGAAATTGACTGAAGCGTTTAGTGGAAATGCCCTTGACAAAACTGCTGAAATTCTTAAAACGCAGCCGGAGCATGTTGTTAAGACTATTAAGAGATTTCTTCATGAGCTGCATGAGCTTAAGGAAAAATTGAAATAAATTTTCAGCGAGCAATTTGATTTTGCGGTGCTTTGAGAATAATTCCCTTTTGCTGCAAATTAGTTGACTTATTATATTCCTCTGGCTTTCCAATACACTTCCCAAAAATCATTAGGATTGCCATAGTCCATAAGTGCCGTGAGGATCAATTCTTTTATCTTATAATGGTCACGCGGATTTTTCCTATCCAGATTGAACATGAGTATCTGGCCGCCTTCATACCTGTAGGTTATGTAACCTGGGTGTTCGGTTGTATACCTTATCGGAACTTCTTTTCCCTTCATCACCATAGAATCTAAGCTCATGTTTAGCGGCTGGACTTGTGATTCAGTTTGCGGTTTAACAATGTGCAGGGGAGCCACAGCCGGTGCGGGCATTTTCACTTCGTTAACTTTTAATGCAAGGTTTGCTTTCATTTTTTAATTAGACTTCCCAGCCATAGCCCGGTTCAGTTGGAGTAAATCCCATCTGCCAGCTGTCATCTATAGTTCTTTCCAATGAGCCTCTTGGTGGAGGGGGCATGAAATTTTCTACAGCCGACTGGGTTGCGTCGCTTTTCGGTCTGGCTCCCAGCGCATCAACGTAGGCTTTAACTATCCCTTCGTGTGCATTGTTTGCTGCTGGCATCAAAGACTGGCCTACTACAGCAACAGCGCCTTGATATGTGTGTGCGGTGTACATACAACTGCCATTAACGCGCTGCGTCGTTATAAAATCCCCCGGAGTTGGCGTGCGGCCTGTAGCCACAAGAATTGCCCGCTTCATTTCATCAGTTAGGCTGACTACTTCAGGCCTGCTTAAAATTGATTTTGCAGCCGCTTCTGTTGGGTTTCCATTTCCTTTACCAGCACTGTTTGCAGGCCGATACCCCCCATTTGATTCAGTTGTTTGTTGCGTATACATTTTTCTTCACCTTGGGCATTCCGTAATAAACCATTTTATACCTCTTACATGTTTTTTCTTAGTATATTCTAGAACTTAGATTAAGCCACAACGAAAGACCCGGCAAGAATATACTAATTCTTTGGGTCTTAAATCAGCAGAATCAGGATAATAATGACTAACAGAGACACTGCAGAAATTTTATTTGAATTCAAGTCAGCCATTTTGTATAAGTTCAGAATGAGCAGCTCCTATTTAAAGTTTTTTATTTTTAGGGGGATTATTGGACATTTTAATTTCTTAAAATCCTGTTTGACCTCTTGTTTGATTTACAGAACTAGATTTTTACTAACACAAAAACAAAATTTTTAAGTAGCCCCCAATGTTAACCTTAATTATGAGGGATATGAAAACGAATAAACGGGAGATAGTAAGCATAAACGGCGAAATTTTTGACCTGAAAGACGGGAAAATATCTGTGCTTGACCACTGCTTTTTGTACGGGGACGGCGTTTTTGAAGGCATTAGGATGATTAACAGGGGAATTCTCTTTCACAAAGAGCACATAAAGAGGCTTTACGAATCAGCAAAATTTGTGAGGATTCCCATGATGCCCAAGAAAGAATATGAAAAATATCTTTTTGATGCCGTCAAGTCCAGCAACTTTGATTCCTGTTATGTCAGGGTTGTTGTCACAAGAGGCATCGGAGATTTGGGTGTGAATCCGGCCAAGTGCTCCGGCTCAAAATTGGTTATGATTGTCACAAGCCTGAAACTTTATCCGGAAAAGTTATATGAAAACGGGCTGAAATTGATAGTCGCAAAAACCAGAAAGACGCCTTATGCAAGCCTTAATTGCAGGATTAAGTCATGCAATTACTTGAATAATGTCATGGCAAAGTGGGAGGCAGTAGACCTAGGAGCTGACGAAGCTCTAATGGTTGGCGAAAAAGGGATTGTATCGGAGGCTACGCTAGACAATATTTTTGGCGTAAAAGCCAACACGCTTTTCACACCTGGCCTTGAAACAAACTGCCTGCCAGGCATAACGAGAGAAAAAATAATGGAGATTGCAAAGAAACAGGGAATGAACGTGGCTGAGGGCGCGTTCACCCCAAATGATTTTATGTCGGCTGACGAGGTATTTTTAACCGGGACTGGAGCCGGAATAGTTCCTGTAACAAAAATAGAAAATAAAACTATTGGCAGCGGCAAAATGGGGCCGAATACAAAAAAGCTTGGGTATGAATACAACTCAAGAATAAAGGAATTCTGCACCGCTGTAGACTGATATTAGGGATGTTGCAATAATAAAAAATCTAGATAAATTTAATTAATTTAGTGTTTCCTAGGGTTTAAACCCCCGCCCTTCAGGGCGCATTTTCTCCG
>JBBSWR010000004.1:0-5381 GCA_038046185.1 Nanobdellota archaeon | reverse complement strand
ATTTAGGAAATCAAAATAACCCTCCCCACATTATTATAAAAAATGGAGATGCTCTTGAGATTAAGAAAATTGAGAGTCTTAAAAGCTCAATTCAGCTAAGTAGTTCACCACTAAAAAATAAGCTATTCTCAACCGACAAAAGGATAACTGACGATTGTAAAAAATGTGAGGTTGTGGGTTGGAAAGAAAAAGATTTATTTTATGTTTTTAGTTATATAAAAAACAAAAAAATAAAATATTTATTTTTTGTTCAAGGTACATGCTATGCTGGAGATATTGACTTCTATAAGAATTTGACATCAGAAAGTGTAATTAAAAAAAATAACATAATACTAAAATCATCAGTAAAACTAAATAAAATTAAAAATCCGTTTTTAGTTTTTAAAGATATTCTTAAGTTAAATGATAAGTCCAATTTGCAAATATTTGCATTAATGCAGAAAGAAAAATACCAATCTTACAAACCAGTTAGAAAAAATAAATATAAATTAAACAGTTTAAATGTAGAAGATGTAAGTATTATAGACCCAGAGAACTCCAATAAGTTTATTAATGCAACATTAATAAGTTGTTCAATATGATTAAATACCAATTTTTTCCTAGGTCAGTCGGAATAACTCCAGAAATAGAACAAATTATTTCCTGCTTTTCAAAAGCTGAAGATAAAATAAAATCTCCACAGAATAATTTATCAAGCGATAAGGTTTTAGGAACTTTAAAGCCGTACTTAGAAGAACTCAATCTGAAAGTCGAAAGTGGTAAATCTAAAGGACAAAAAATTTCCATTCCTGTGCTTTTTGGTCTTAATAATAAAATTGACAGACAATTTGAAGCTGACGCAGTAAGCCATGATGGCAAGATAATTTTAGAAGTTGAAGCAGGACGTGCTGTTGTTAACTACCAGTTCTTGAAAGATATTTTTGAAGCTTGTATGATGTACGGGGTAGAATATTTAGTGTTGGCAGTTAGAAATAAGTATAGAGGCAATGATGATTTTCAAAAGGTGTACACTTTCTTAGAAACGTTATATATCAGTAATAGACTTAATTTACCATTAAAAGGTGTATTATTAGTAGGTTATTAATTTTTGGCACGGCTACAATTGGAAAAAATTGGGAAAAGTGCCACCTAGAAAGTATTGGCAGAAGAAAATTCAGAAAAATATTGACAGGGCGAAAAAATACAATAAAATGCTAAAAAAAGAAGGGTGGAAAGTTATAAGAATTTGGGAGCACGATATTAAGAAAAATGAAGATAGTTGTATAAGAAAAATTACAAAATTTTGTTAGTCTATCTCACTCTCGCCCCATCTTTAACTTTTTCAACATGAACAATCTCTTTGTCGGTCTTTAATTCTTTATCAAAAACAACTGCGTGATTATTCTTAACCGTAATTGCTAATTTCGCAAATTCATCATAGGTTAATTGCGCTGCTGAATTTTCATATCCGTCAAGATAAACTTTGTCCCCTGCTTCTGATTTGCCAACAGTCAAAACTCCTACGTGCTCGCTGTCATCTCCTGCCAATAGCATTCCCTGTGATTCAACTCCCCTTAATTTTGCATGTTTTAGATTTGTGACTACAATTAATTTTTTGTTCAATAATTCTTCAGGAGAATAATGCTCTTTCAATCCCCCAACCAACTGTCGTTTTTCATTTCCCAAATCAATCTGCAAAATATATAATTTGTCTGCATTGGGATGATTCTGCACGTCTATTATCTTTGCAACCTTCAGATTTAACGGAAATGATTTTTTCTCCTCAGCTTCTTCCATTTTTATAATCAAAATCTCTTCCTTTCCTATTTTATGATTTTTCAAGTCAAAGTTAATATCTTTCCATTTCAAATTATTAAGATTTAATTGCTGTTCCAGCTTGGATGAAAAATTAGGCAGTATCGGCTGGATTAAAATGCTTAAATTCTTGACTATATTCAAAGACAGCCCCAAAATCCTGTGAACTTTTTCCTTATCGGAATTAATCAGCTTCCAGGGCTCGTTTTCCTGAAAATATTTGTTTCCAAGGGAAGAAATGTGAAGAATATTTTTTGTTGCCTCGATAAAATTAAGCTCAGAATAGCTTTTCTCAATATCTGCAGCTTTTTTATTTATCTCAAAAATTAATTTTTTATTGTCATCAATATCCTTAGCGTAGCCGTCAAAATTTTTATTCAAAAATCCAATGACGCGATAGCAGAAATTTCCTATGTTTGCTGCCAGCTCATTGTTGACTTTTTTCCTGAAATCGCCGAAGTCCAAATCTGCATCGGACATTTTTTTGCTCAGCAGCCCTGCGTAATAAAATCTCAGGTATTCGGGATTATGCTTCTGCAAAAATTCTCTTGCAGTAAAAAAAGTTCCCCTGGATTTGGACATCTTCTCGCCGTTGACAGTCAAAAATCCGTGCACGACAATATCATCCGGCAGATTAAATCCAGAGCCAAGAAGCACTGCAGGCCAAAATAAGAAATGAAAATAGATTATGTCCTTGCCGATGAAATGATAAATTTCAGAGTCTTTGGAGTTCCAGTAATCTTCTGTCTTAAGATTATTTTTCTTGCAGTAATTCTCGGTGCTTGCAATATACCCTATAGGAGCGTCAAGCCAGACATAATAGTACTTGTCCTCCTCTCCGGGAATCTTGAACCCAAAATAAGGGCCGTCTCTTGAAATGTTCCAGTCTTCCAGCCCGCTCTTTATCCAGTTCAGTACAAAATTTTTTATTTCTGCCTGTAAATTCTTGTTTTTATTCAGCCAAGTTTCCAATTTTTTGGAGAACTTGCTTAATTTGAAAAAATAATGGTTTGATTTTTTTCTGACCGGCTTGTTTTTGCAGATCACGCAATAAGGCTCAGTCAAATCAACCGTCTTGTAAGCTGCATTGCAGATTTCGCATACATCGCCGTACTGGTCAGGAGCGCTGCATTTTGGGCATTTTCCCTTGACATAGCGGTCAGGCAAAGTTCTTTTGCAGTGCTCGCAGTAAGTAACTTCTATTTCTTTTGTGTAAATTAAATCTTTCTCCTTCAGCCTGTTGAAAATCAAGTCGCTGTAGTATTTGTTCTCTGGGCTGTTTGTCGTATAATAATTGTCAAAGCTGACAAGAAAATCATCAAAATCTTTTTTATGCTCTTTGTAAACATCCGCTATTAATTTTTCCGGCGTAATTCCCAATTCATTTGCCTTTATTTCAATCGGAGCGCCGTGAGTGTCATCCGCGCAGACATAAAGAACATCCTGTCCAGTCAGCCTCAGAAATCTGACAAATATATCTGTCTGTATATACTCAAGCAGATGCCCAACATGGATCGGCCCGTTCGCATAGGGCAGCGCGCTCGTTACAAGTATCCGCCTGCCTTTCAATTTTGATTTTGCCATATCACCATAGAATAAACTGCTCTTTATAAATATTTATTAGAGATTCATTAATCAGGGGTGGCCTAAAATAACTCCAATCAATTTCAACAATTTTTCATTATAGCAAATCACACTAATATTCGTATATTTTCATTGTGATTTGCTTATTAGGAAATAACAAATGTATCCAAAAATTAAAGTTATTTCCTATAACTGCCCCAAAAACCACAAAAAAGCTTAAATACTACGCCGGATACATCCTACTGGGATGGAAAACAAAAAGCTGGGAATAGTTATTCTCTCAATCAGCATAGCTGCAGCGATAATTTCATTCGGCTTTATTGGGGTGCTGGGAAGGCAAACTACAGCCCTTCAGTGTTACCCTACAAGTGAGTGCCAGCGCATGGAGTCATTGGTAGGGTTATCGCACATTGCAGTCGGATTGATTTCTTTCATCGCAGCACTTGGAATTTACCTTTTATTTTTCAGCACAGGCGAGGAGGCAATATTAAGAAGGCTTGAAGAAGAGAAAAACACGAAGATTGAGCATGACAAATTCGGATTGGTTATGAAATCAATGGATGAGAATGAGCAAAAAGTTTTGAAAGCCGTAAAAGAGCAGGACGGAATCACGCAGTCAACTTTAAAATTCAGGACAGACCTATCAAAGTCAAAGGTCTCGCAGATTCTTACAGATTTCGAGAAAAAGCGCTTAATCACAAGAGAGCTTAAGGGAAAAACTTATTCTGTTCATTTAATGGACAATTTTTGATTTTGAATAATTTGGTCGTTCTCAGCAATCAATTCCAGTTTGACCGCTCCAATAAAATCTTTTTTACCACATCGAAGTATTAACAATCATTTTTAAAGATAAAGCCAGAGATTTGCAATAATGGCTGAGCTAAAGAGAGTTCTGGGGTTTTGGACCATATTATCTCTGTCTATAGGCTCTATAATGGGCACGGGATTGTTTTTTGGCCCTGAGATAGCTTCAAGGTATTCAGGAAATGCTTCAATTCTTGCATGGCTAATCCTAAGCGCAATTGCAATCTACATCAGCTTTTATTTTGCAGAGCTTGTCTCCATGTACCCGAAAGCAGGAGGCATCTATGAATTCAGCAAGCACTCCTACAGCCGATTTTTCTCCTTCATGATGGGATGGACTGCGTGGATAGTAAGCAATCTGACGACTGCTTTGCTTATCGTGGCTGCCACAGATTATCTGATTACAGATTCTTCGCAGGTGACTTTAAAAGTGACGATAAGCATAGCCTTCATAATTTTATTAAATTTAGTTGCATATTTCGGCATTGAGGCAAGCGCAATACTGCTTGTAATTTTTGCAATAGTGCCTATGTTAGTCCTTCTTTCCATTATATTTCCGGGATTTTTCCATTTAAATTACGGGAACTATTCCCCATTTTTCAGTTTTGGAGTCACATCCATATTTTTGACTATCTTTTTTATGGCCGAAAGTTTTTTCGGATGGGAAGGCGCCACCTACCTTGCTGAGGAAACACAGGAGCCAGAAAAAGTGATACCAAAAGCAATTGTCATAGGGACAATAATTGTCGCCGTTCTGGGAGTTTTTGTTACATTGATTTCTTTGGGAATAATCCCCTGGAAAGTCTTGGCCGATTCGAGCGCGCCGCTTTCAGTCGTTTCAAAATCTTTGCTTGGAGGAATAGGAACGGACATCATCAATATTGGAATTTTTATATCACTTATAGGCTCTGCTGCCGGCGGCATAGTAACCATGCCAAGGCTGATTCTTGCACTGGCAAGAGACAAGCTTTTCATTGCGCAGTTCAGCAGCATTCATGAAAAATTCAGGACACCCTACAAAGCAATAATTTTCCAAACCATTGTATCGCTGCTGATATTTGGCATGACTTTCGGAAAATATAAATCCCTCCTAAGCCTTGTGCTGCCGCTAGGATTTACCATGTATTTTTTCATAATTTTATCAGTGGTTTTGCTGAGAAAGAAAGAGCCGCTGATTCCAAGAACAATAAAAGTTCCGT
>JBBSWR010000003.1:0-1689 GCA_038046185.1 Nanobdellota archaeon | reverse complement strand
TAAATCGTGCTCTCTAAGGAAAGACGGCAATGTGGGTGGAGCATATGAAAATTTAACAAGAGCAGTGGAACATATCCCCCCAAAGAAAAAAGATTAAGAATAGATTAATCCTAGTGTTTCAGACTCTGTAGAAAATAAAGGTTAGCATCAACTATGCGAAGCATTTCATTTAATCTTTTGCAACTGACAGGGGGGAGTCAGTTTATCAAGAAATATATTTAGCCTGAGCCGATGCTAACCCGAACGAAGTGAGGTTTTCTACAGAGCTGGTATTCCTTTAAACAATTAAAATTAAGACTATTATTATTCTTCTATTAAACCTTATTTAAAGCCCAATTAGGAGGTGATAATAATAAAGAGCATATCACAAACAGGTACCATAAAACAAGCCAAATAAAAAGAAACAATAAAAGAAATCAGATAATCATTGCTGGGATTTCTTCTTCTGCCAGACCACAAAGCCAATTGCCACCAATACAAGCACTATAACGACGATTATAATCCATGCAGTGCTGCTTAAGCCGGCTTTCTGTGCAGTTGCCTGCGGTTCGACCTGTGGCTGCGGCGTTGGTGCAGCTGGTTTCGGGCAATCCTGTGCGCAATTATCTGAATTTTCGCTGCCTTCACATACTCCATCCCCACATCTTATTACAGCTACAGTCAATGTTGGTGTAGAAGATTCTATACCCTGACCGCTTGGGTCAAACCATACAACCTTGCCGAATGTGTATGATGTTTCAGTATTTGGCAAATCTATCTTGTATTCAACAGAAGCAGTGCTTCCAGTCGGTGTAAAAGACCATCCAAATCTATTTTCTTTGGTTCTTGTGCTAACCTGATCTTTGGATTCCTGAGCGCCGTTAACGGTCCATTCCTTAATGCTCAGTCCAACCGGTATTACATCTTCAAGTGTGAATAATTGGCCCGGCGCTGCGCTGACAGACAATGTGACTGTCAAAGTCTGGCCTGGCTGTATTCTTGAAGGCATGTTTCTAGTCACAGTGCCTGCCAAGACTGTTGATGCCATCAAGGCAAAAATAACCAAAAGTATCATTATTTTTCTCATGTTCAACCACCGTAAAATGCCCTTATCTTATCAATTATATCAAATGCTGTTAACGTTGATGTTCCCGCATAAAATTCTCTTATCATATCTATTATTGCAAATGCACCGGATCCTCCTGCCTTGCCCCCTACTGCATAATAGCTAAATCCGGGCGTTACGGCCCCAAACCATACATTATCCGCATCAGAGCTTGTCATCGCTGTCGACAACGCATTCCATTGCCCACTATTGTACCTATAAAGCGTCACATCTCCTTCCGCAACACCATTTGCAGTAAGCCATGATTTTGGCACTTTGAAGCTGATTGTTGCCCTTGAAATATCACCATCTGCAATATTGGTATGGGTTATCTTCAAATACTGATAAACATTATCCGATGGGGTGCTTGATTGTGGGTTTGATGTTAAACTGCTGACACCTACAGTTGGGTTTGACACTGTATTCGCAACAGCAATTACAATGTTTGTAAATGCAATGCCACCGCTGCTTATTTTGAAAGTTCCTGTTGAATCTGCAGCCAAAGTGTCCCACGACCTGCTTGTTGATGCTATAGTCGGCTCTGGAGGTACTACGCCTCCGCCACTGCTTCCACTTGAGGTTGTTGTTGTTGTTGTGGCTGCTGC
>JBBSWR010000002.1:0-7816 GCA_038046185.1 Nanobdellota archaeon | reverse complement strand
TGTTCAAAGCCCATTTGAAAGGATTTAAAATAAAAGAAATCCCAATCACATTTGTCAACCGGACAAAAGGCAAATCAAAGCTCGGCCTTCCGCAGCTGGCTGCAGGATATTACATGATTTTGAAGCTGAAAGTACAGTATTTGTTTGGAGTAATATAAAAAATGAAAATAGCAATATTAACGCCGACATTTTCGCATTACAGCGGAATAGACAGGGTAGCTGAGCAGCAGGCGCTGGAATATTCAAAAAAGGGTGATAAAGTTACAGTATTTGCGCTTGAAGCTGATATCAAGCCAAAAAATTTTGAATTAATTGTTCTTGGAATGCCTAAGAATTTATTTTTACAACGGTTGTACAGACTGTTTTTCTTTCTGGATTCCAAAAAAATAAGAACGGCAGTTGACAAGTTGAAGGATTACGACGTTGCGATTTCACATTTCTACCCTATGAATTTAATCACATCAAAGGCGAAGGAAAAATACGGGATAAAATACGTTTACCACAATCATGGAGTTGGGTACAGCGAATTATTTACCGGCGTTTTTGAAAAATTATACATGAAATTATTTTTATTGTTTAATAAACAGTCATTGAAAAATGTTGATGAATGCGTATCAATAAGCAAATTCATACAGTCAGAATTGAAAAAAGAAACTGGTTTGGATAGCGTTGTGGTTTACAACAAAATTGATTCAAGATTCAAAAAAGGAATAAATGGTAATTCAATAAGAAAAAAATTAGGAATTAAAAATAATGAAAAACTGTTGTTTTTCATCGGAAGATTGTCGCCGCACAAAAATATCCACACTTTGCTGGAAATCTTCAATGAAGTCAATGAGGAAATGCCAAATGCAAAATTATTGATTGCAGGCAAGCCAACATTCAAATCATATTACAATGAATTAAAACAAAAAGCAAACAAAAACGTGATTTTCAAAGAAAACATAAAAGATGAGGAATTGCCAAATTATTATGCTGCATGTGATTTATATGTTACAGCATCCTTATGGGAAGGGTTTAATCTGCCGATTGCAGAGGCTCAGGCTTGTGGCAAAAAGGTTGTCGCATTCAATGTCTGCTCGCATCCGGAAGTTGTCAAGAACGGAATTTTGGTTAAGAAAGATGATAAAGATGCATTTGCTGATGCAATAATTAAACTATTAAAATAAAATGAATTTAATACAAAAATTCAAAAAATCAGACAAGTACACAAAATATTCCATTTATATAATTATATTATTCTCACTTATCGTATTGTCTCTAGCATCAATCTACCACATTTCAGGAGACGGGTGCTGGCATATCCAAAGCAGCAAGTTTATTGCACAAAATCACAAATTCCCGTTGTTTGAGCCTTTAGGCAGGGACGAGCCATTCTGGAGTCCGCCTTTATATCACATAATTGTCGCTGTTGTTTATTATTTTTTTAGTATATTTAACCATAATGCAGCAAATTTTGCAATTAAGTTTGTATCGCCTACATTTGGAATTTTAACTTTAATATTTTCATTTTTAGTGATTAGGAAACTGGCAAATTCAAAGATTGCATTCTATTCCGCAATTTTCCTTGCCTTCACGCCCATTTTTATCGATTACAGCGTTTTAAGTTACTTAGAAAGCACGATGATGTTTTTTGTAATTCTAAGCATTTATTTTTTAATTAACGGCAAAATAGCCCTATCAGGAATAAGTGTCGGGCTTTCGGCACTCACAAAGTACAATGGATTTTTTATCGTTCCAGTATTATTGTTTATTTTATACAAAAAATATGAAAATAAAAAGTTATTCCTTAAAAAGAGCTTAATTTTAATTGTATTATTATTATTGGTTGCTTCCCCATGGTTGATACGAAACTGGGCTTTATTGGGAAATCCTGTATGGCCGTTCGTCAATTTCGTTTTTCACGGGCTTGAATACCAATCCTATTCTCAGGCAAATTTCCAAATTTTAATCAGCAAGGGGCTGTATATATCAACTTACCTTGGCACTTTCGGAGTTCCCGACGGCAATTATCATGTTTTTTCACTTGCAAAAATTCCATACTTTAACATACTGATTTTCTTATGGCTGCTGGGAACAATAATTTTTGTAATTCCGCTAATCATTGGATGTTTCAGATTTAATAATCATAAATCAAAAAATTATGACATTGGAAAAATTCTGTTAATTTGGAATTTACCATATTTAATTTTGTTCATAACCTATGCAGCAAATGTTGGTCCCCTGATATCCAGAATAGTCATACTCGTCTTCCCAGCTTTGGCAATACTCTGGGCATTTGGCCTTGATTATTTGAATAAGGGGAATTTTGGAAAATTGTTTTCAATAGTTTTGGTGTTTGTTGTTATAGGTTTGGTATCTTCGGAATATATTAAAATAGATATTGCGGTTGATTACTGGAACAGATACAACCCTGATTTCGATTGGGTTAAGTCAAACACAAGCCCAACCTCAGTTTTTGCAGTAAATGGACAATGTATCCCCTACAACATAGAAAGAACCTCATTGTATGTTACAGAAGAGAACCTTAATAAGGCAGATTATGTATGGGCTAACCAGGATTTTTTATTGGACAGAAAATCAATATTGAATAATAGCGAATTAAAGCTAATTCAGTCACAAAACCTAAACAGGGTTTACTCAAATAAGGATACCGGCACTTCCATTTACTCTACGCGACGAACTTAGGTTTGAATAGGTGTTTTTCTGAAAATATTTTCAGAATATACTTATCATCTTTCTTCCTGAGAGCTTGCATTTCCTTCCTTTTTCTATAAACCATCCCGGGGTTAAAAATTATGAATAGAATTGCCTTTGTTCTGGCAATCAGGCTATCAAATTTTAAAGAAAGCATATCCTTCACCAGACCTAGGATCCTCATTCCTATAACGTAAGGGAACAAAATCAGCGTATTTTTGACAGAAAAAACTTTGAAAAAGGTTAGCATAAGATTTCTCTCCATGAAGTAAGTGGTTCTTGCCTTGAGCACTTTCTGTGCGGTTACAGAATGCATATGGTAAACTAGGGCTGATGGAACAAAAATTGTTTTATAACCGATAAGCCTAAATCTCAAAGAAAGTTCCAAATCCTCGCCATATATGAAATAGTCAGAGTCGTAGATGTATCCGAATTTCTTCACCAAGTCTGCCCTTACAAGTTCAATTCCAAGATAGGGTATCTCTTTCACTTTGTCTTTTTTTGTTCCCTTGAAATGCCCTGTGTAAAAAGAGCGCGACACCCAAGTCCCACCTGATTGAACATTGCGGTCGAAAAAATTGATAAATTTCGGGGCGGCAATCCCTATTGTAAGGTCCGATTCCATTATCCTGACTAGCTCCATAACACAATTTTTGCCAAGCTCAAGGTCATTGTTAAGAACAAATATGTATTTGCCTTTGGCATATTTAAGGCATGAATTAACCCCCACATATCCCATATTTGCAGAATTTCTTATCAGCCTGGCTTCGCTGAACTTTTTTAGGATATCAAGACTTTTGTCTGTGGAAAAATTATCAACAACCAGGACTTCATATGACCTTTTCGGATAGTTTATTCTGAACAGGGATTTCAGACACTGCTCAAGAATTTTCTCTCCGTTGTAGTTGACCACCGCCAATGACACAAAAGGGCATTTCATTTAGTCAATCCACCTTAGAATTTGGAAAGCTTCGGCATGCCTGCAATTGCTCTGACCGCCCCTCACTTCAGCCATCGCTCGCAGATGATCGGGGCTCCTAAACGATCTTACTTGAGATTTCAGGAGTGAATAAAGCTTTAGCTTTTTATTTATGTCTATAGAGATAAAATAGTTTGGTTTGAATGCCCCATCGTTGTTATGATCCCAGAACAATACATGTTCCTGCTCATATACAAGGACTTTTTTCACAAAAAAATTTATATCGTGTGGCCTCAATGCTGTGAGCGCTGCCTCGTAAACAGCCCGGTGATCCTGATTATAAGAAGGGTAAGGGATTAACACCATATCGGGCTTCAGCTCATTTAATATATTCTCAAATTCCGGAATGAGATTTATGATTTTATAATTGTTCACTTCATTTTTCAGCAGCCTCATCTGAAATCCTGCAGTTTTCCGGACTTCTTCTATCTCCTTTATGCGCTCACTAGACGGAACATAGTTCCTATCCTCAACGCCGCAATGAAGCACAAATGTGTCTTTGTCAAGAATCCCTCCACAGCCGAGAACCTCATCATCTATATGGGGGGATATAATCAGTTTCTTCATTTTTTACTCCTCAATTCTTGCTTTCGTGATAATAAGCTTTCTTCCATCTTTGCATACAATAAACGCATTTGGATAGGGACTCTGCAACGCCCTGATTTTATCATAAAGCTGCTTCGCAGTATATTCCTGAAAATCTGAAATTTTTATCTCACTTTCTTCCGGGGTTCTTCTTTTGTAATAAGTTGCTCGAGTCATGTCCTGTGAAGTACCCTCAATTTTGCCCGTTTTTAAGTATTTTCCTATTGTTTCCATAATTCCCTTCGATCCTTGTTCAACTATTCTACAAAAGATATCATAAAGTTCGCCGTCAAGAGGAAATTCTTCCTGCCAAATTATCGGGCCTTTGTCCACAAATTGGTCCATGAGAAAAAGAGTGACAGCACTTTTCTCCTCCCCGTTTATTATCTGGTGCTGTATCGGGCTCCCGCCCCTATATTTCGGCAGGGGGGATGGGTGAAGGCATATACATTTAAGATTGCTGACGACATTTTCAGGAATTATCCAGCTCCAGCCGACGAAAAAAACTAAATCTGGATTTAGCTTTGCGGCTTCTGCATCAAATTCCCCCGGAGAGGTAAAAATCTTAAAGTCAATGCCTTTAGTGCCGCTCCTAACGTTATTAAATATTTCTATCGCCCAGTCCCTATAGGCGCAAAAGATAATTAGCTTCTTATTTGTCATTTTGTAATTCTATTGAACAATCTCAATTGCAGCGCAAACAAGTGCCTTACGTGCAAAAAAATTTGCCTGACGGGCGCATATGCCAGTTACAGATTTTCAAATTTTATGTGCATTCTTGCCTTTACTCCATTAAAATATGTAATTTTATTTTTAAGTTTGCCGTATCTTATATTTCTTCCATCTTTTTGTTGATAAGCTCATATCAACAGTTAAAGGAGGGCCCTGGTATTCCACAAGGGTTATTTTTCCTATATTTTTTGAGCCTGCGAGGATTGCCAAATCATACATGCTAATCCTTTTATCCCCGACAACATGAATTATTCCTTTTTCTTTCTTAGCAACAACTTCAAAAATTCCCTTGGCTACATCATCACTAAACAGGTAAGTTCCAAACCGGTCAACAAAAGCTTTTGGATACTTCCACTGCTCCTTTGGCACAAAATTTGTCCTTATAATGCAAGTATTTTGGTATTGTCTCGTAATTATTTCACCGCAAAGTTTTGTAACTGAATAATAATTTTTAGGCGCCGGAACATCATCTTCGGTATAATATTTTTCTTTTTCACCGGCAAAAACACATGCGGTTGAGGTATAAATCAAATAACAATTATTTTTCAGTTTCTTCAAGGCATTAACAACGTTCTGTGTTCCTTCGGCATTTGTTTTCCATGCAAGTTCCTTATTTTCCTCGCATTCCCTTATTCCAACCAAAGCTGCAGCATGAATTAACAAATCAGGCTTAAATTTGGATATAACTTTATTTACAGAATCAGGATTAGTAACATCCATTTCTTTATGCGTCGGGCAATAAGCGTCCTTAAACACTTTGCTTAAAGAATTTCCTAAAGCCCCATTGCCACCGGTAATTAAAACCTTCATATTAAAACGTACTATATTAGGCTATTTAAAGCTTATCTCATGGATTATAGGGTACAAGGTAATATACAAGGTCATGACATATATCATAGTTCTACACATGTTTTATCTCCCAAGAAAGTTTTATATATGATTATCAGTTGCGCTAAGCGAATGAAAACGATAACTATTGTGGGCCTTGGCTATGTTGGTTTGCCCCTCGCATGCCTTTGCGCTGAAAAGGGTCACAAGGTGTATGGCTATGATATTGACAAAAATAAAATTGACAGCATAAACAATGGATTAAGCCCCATTGAAGATGAAATTTTAGGCGGGAAATTAAAGAATCTAAAAGGAAAAATAAGGGCAACTTCCAACCCAAATGAGTGCATTTCAAATTCTGATGTTGTAATTGTTTGCGTCCCAACTCCTGTTGACAGAAATTACATTCCTGATTTAACCGCCTTGATGGAATCATGCTCAACAGTTTCAAAGCACATAAAGCAGGGCACTTTGCTGGTTATAGAATCAACTATCTACCCCGGAACAGTCGAGGAAATTGTAGTTCCAATATTGGAAAAGCAGAAATTCAATGCCAAAAAAAATGATATTTTTACAGCCCACTGCCCTGAAAGAATTGACCCAGGCAATAAAAAATGGACAATTGAAATGCTTCCGAGAGTGGTTGGCGGAGTTACAAAAGAAGCAACAAAAAAAGCTGCTGAATTCTATAGGAGCGTGATTGATGTCAATGTCCTAGAGCTCAGCAGTGTAAAAGCTGCAGAAGCGACAAAAATCATGGAAAACACTTTTAGAGACGTAAACATTGCTTTCGTTAATGAAATGGCTCAAAGCTTTGACAAGGCAGGAATTGATATCCTTGAAGTCATAAAAGGCGCTTCAACAAAACCATTTGCTTTCATGCCGCATTATCCGGGCGCTGGCGTGGGAGGGCATTGTATAAGCGTGGACCCTTATTATCTCATAGAAAAAGCAAAACAGCTTGGATTTACCCACAGGTTCCTGATGCTCGCGCGTGAAATTAACAACCATATGCCGCATTACGCAGTTGAACTGCTCGAGAACGAACTAAAAAAATTAAAGAAGTCAGCCAAAGGCGCAAAAGTCGGAGTTCTTGGAATAGCGTACAAGGCAAATGTAGATGATGTAAGGGAAAGCCCAGCAGATGAAGTTCTTAACCTATTAAAAACAAAAGGCGCAGACGTTTATGTCTACGATCCCCACGTAAAAACGGGGAGCAACGTAAAAGATTTGGATGAATTGCTGAACAAAAGCGATTATGTTATTTTAGTTACTGATCACAATGAATTCAAAAGTATGGACTTGGAAAAATTAAAGAAAAACAAGATATTGGTTTTTATCGATGGAAGAAATTGCCTTGACAAAGAAAAAATCAAGTCAATGGGGATTGCATATCATGGGATTGGCAGAAGCTGATTAATCATTGTTCTTGCTACGGTATTCCAATATTTTCTTTATCCCTTCTTTTATCATAATTTTTGGCTGCCATCCGAGGGCTTTCATTTTCGAGATGTCCGGAATCCTGTACTCTATTTCCCTTTCCCTCAATCTCGTGTTGCTGCCAAAGCCCAGTTTTACGATTTCTGACCTGCTGATAGTAATCTCTTTTACTGTCTGTGCAAGTTCAAGCATTGTGGTAGGCTGGTTATTTCCTATATTATATGCTTCGCCCCTGCTGCCTTTCCTGACTAAAGTCATGATTCCGTCTATTACGTCATCAACATAGGTGAAGCATCTTGTCTGGTTTCCTTGTCCAAATACCGTTATCGGCTCGTTTTTCAGAGCTTTGCCAAGGAATATAGGCACAACCCAGTTCTCGAGCTGCCTTGGCCCATAGACGTTGAAAAACCTCACTATCTTTATGTCAGTGTTAAATTCCTGATTGAATGCATTTGCATATATTTCGGCCGCAAGCTTCGAAACCCCATAAGTTGACACAGGGCCTTTTGTGCTTGATTCCTTTATCGGCAGCTCCCTTGGCTCGCCGTAAACTTC
>JBBSWR010000001.1:0-1374 GCA_038046185.1 Nanobdellota archaeon | reverse complement strand
TATACAGGACAATCAATGCTTCTGTAAGGAACAAGCAGATAATTGTAATGATGGGTGCCCATGTGATAAAAACCGGAATGAGCCTGCTGATAATTGATTTGATGAAAAAAGGAATCATAAATCATATTGCAATGAACGGCGCCGGCCCGATTCACGACTTTGAGCTGGCTTTGATTGGAGAAACATCTGAGTACGTTGAAAACACAATTGAAGACGGAACTTTCGGTATGATAGAGGAAACCGGAAGAATCCTTAACGATGCAATAAAAGAAGGCGCAAAAAATAATTTAGGTTGCGGCTATTCCATTGGCAAAAAAATTAGTGACCTGAATTTAAAAAATAAGGAATACAGCATCCTATACAATGCATACAAATTAAGCATCCCGGTAACAGTTCATGTTGCCATTGGCACGGATATAATTCACCAGCATCCGAGCTGTGACGGCGCCGCAATAGGAAAAACTTCCTATCAGGATTTCAAGATTTTTGCAGAAAGCGTAAGCAAACTGGAAGGGGGTGTCATTTTAAATCTTGGCAGCGCAGTCATTCTGCCGGAAGTTTTTCTTAAAGCATTAACTATTGCAAGAAATCTTGGCTACAAGGTTGAAAAAATAACCGCTGCAAACTTTGATATGAACAACCATTACAGGCCTAGGGAAAATGTTGTCACAAGACCGACATCGTTGGGCGGAACTGGTTTTACCATAATTGAAAAGCATGAAAAAACTATCCCGACACTGCATAAGTTGATTGTTGACAAGATGAAATAAAAATAATTAAAAAAACAAAAAGCTCAAATTTAAAAGGTGAATTAAATGAAAAATAAACTGCTGAAAATACTGGATAATTTCAAAGGAAAGAGAATCCTTGTAATTGGGGACATAATGCTTGACAAATATGTTTGGGGCGATGTTTCGAGAATTTCTCCGGAAGCTCCGGTGCAGGTTGTTAATGTGCTAAGTGAAACGTACGAAGCAGGCGGCGCTGCAAACGTAGCAAACAACATTTCAGCCTTAAGCGGCTATGCTTTAATGGTTGGGATAGCAGGAAATGACGAAGCAAGAAAAATTTTGGTAGAGGAATTAAGAAAGAAAAACATTGACGTGAATGGAATTTTAATCGACAAAGACAAGCCAACCACTCAAAAAGTAAGGATATTGGGAAAAAGCCAACAGCTGCTGAGGGTTGATTATGAAAACAAGGAGCATGTTCACGAGATTATTGAAAATTCCATTATTGATTTTATTGAAAAAAATATTAAAAATATTGATGTTGTTGTAATATCTGATTATGCAAAAGGAGTCTTAACTCCCAAAGTAAGTAAAAAAATTATAGATATATCAAAACAAAATAAAAAAATAATAATTGTTGACC